>CAZADK010000228.1:0-7070 GCA_964483855.1 uncultured Rhodoferax sp. | reverse complement strand
GTCGTTCGCGGGCTCTTCCTGGCGGTGGATCTGAAGGCCGCGCAGGCGTACCGGCTGGTCAATTACGAGCGCCTGTTTCAGCGCGGCGGCAATCGCTTCTCGCAAGCTGTCGCGCACCATGGCGTGAAAATTCAGATTCGCCTTGCCGGCCGCCGGCTCCAGGTACTTGCCCGTGCGCCCGCTGACGCAGACGATGTCTCCTTCACTGTTGACCACTACCGCGGGCGGCAGGTGCAGTTGCAGTAGTACGTGGTCGGCGTCGGACTGCAGCGTTTCGGCCGTTGCCACACGCGCGCCAACCTTTCGGGCGACAACTGCGCGCTGATGGCGGCCGGATAGCGGCCCGTGCGGGCCGTGGCTATGGCGTCAGGGCTCAGGTCGGAAGCAAAGATCTGCAGCGTGCATTCGCGGTGCTCGGGCAGTTGCTGCACCACCTCGGTGAACACCATGGCCAGGGTGTAGGCCTCTTCACCCGTGGAGCAGCCAGCAACCCAGGCGCGAAAATGGGTCTGTACGCCGCGCCGGGCCAGTGAGGCGGGCAACACGGTGTCGAGCAGGTGCTGCCACACGGCGGGATCGCGAAAGAAGCTGGTGACCCCGATCAGCAATTGCTTGAACAAGAGATCGATCTCATGCGGGTTCTTGCCCAGAAAGCTTGCGTAGTCAGTGATTGCGTTCTTGGATAGCCATGCGGCGCTCGATTCGACGGTACAACGTGCTGGACTTGTAGAGCGAAAAGTCGTGCCTCGTGCGCTGCTGCAAGAGGGCGTAGATGCGCTTGAGCGTGTCGGCAGGCGCCTCGGGTGGCATCGCGCTTGCGCGCTCGTCAGTTCCTTCGCCACCTTGCAAATCGCCGGGCACTGTTGCGCTTGGCGCCTGCGTGCGAACGGGTCCTAGTTTTCGGTCAAGGCCAAAGTCCACGACGTTTTCTGCCAGGCCAGCACCTCCTCGCGCAGCAAGTGGGCCGATTGAGGGTAGGCATCGGCCCAGCCGGCATGGCTCGACAGCATGAAACCGCGCTCCTGCACCGGATCGGGCGCCAGCACCAGGCCGCCGATGTCGGGCTCGCGTCGCGCATGGCACAGAATGATCGCCAGCCGCAATGCCAACAGTTGCTGGACCAGGATGGCATCGTCGAAATCGGCCACAAGCTTGCGCAGCTTGCCCCGGTGTCCGAGTACCAGCAGGCTCAGGCGGTGCAGCTCGGCCAGCGCAAAGCCGGTGGCGTCGGCGTTGTCCAGGATGTAGGCCCCGTGCTTGTGATAGTCGCTGTGCGAGATGTGTGCCCCGATCTCGTGCAACTGGGCAGCCCAGCGCAGTTTGCGTGTGTTGCGGTCGCCCTCGCCGCTCGGCAACTCCGGCAGGTGTTCCATCACTTGGGCGAACAGCCGGGTCGCGACCTTCTCGACTCGGGTCGCATGCGCCACGTCCACATCGAACTTGGTCATCAGGCGCTGCACCGAGGCGGTGCGAACATCGTCATGGCTGGCCGCCGCGCCGAGCATGTCGCCGAGCAAGCCATGCCGTAACCCGCCGTCAGCAGTCACCATATGGTCGATCTGCAGCAGATCGAAGATCGCGCGCAGGATCGCGACACCGCCGGCAAGGATATAGCGCCGGTCCTCCTTCATGCCGGGCAGTCGCAGCCGGTCCGCGTTTTGCGCCTCGAGCAGGCGCGCCATCACCCAGTCCAGCCCCTGCTGCGTCACGCTGCCGGCGGGCGCGCCAGAGGCGAGCAGGATGTCGCCGATGGCGCCAACCGTCCCAGCCGATCCGTACGCGACGTCCCACTTGTCGCAACCGTAGGCTTCCAGCGCCTCGTCGAGTACCGCCTTTGCCGCGATCTCCGCGACCTGGAAGGCATGCCGGGAGAATTGGCCACCCGGAAAATACCGTGTCGACCAGGCGATGCTGCCGACCCGGTAGGACTCCATGCGGTTTGGCTTGTTGCCCTTGCCCACGATCAATTCGGTGGAGCGTCCGCCGATATCCACCACCAGCCGCCGTTCGGCGGAGCGCGGCAACATATTGGAGACGCCCTGGTAGATCAGCCGGGCTTCCTCGCGCCCGGAGATCACGTCGATCGGAAAACCGAGGATCTGGTTGGCACGCTCCAGGAAAACGTCGCGGTTGCGTGCTTCGCGCAGGGTCTGCGTTGCGACTGCCCGTACTTGCCCACGGTCGAAGCCGGACAGTCGCTCGCCGAAACGTGCCAGGCAATCCCAGCCGCGCTGCATGGCCTGCATGCTCAGGTTGCGATCGGCATCCATACCTGCGCCCTGGCGGATGGACTCCTTGAGGTATTCGGTACGCTCGAAATGTCCATGGTCCAGGCGCACGATCTCGAGCCGAAAACTGTTGGAGCCGAGATCGACCGCCGCCAGGAGTGTTCCGTTTTGCATGGGCTTGCGGGTGCTTTTGTCAGCACCAGCATACCATCCGGTCGTGGCGCCCAAGGGCACGAACTGGCTCGAACCCATCAGTAAACGTCAGGCACCAGCAGCTCTGCTGGAATCGGTCGGCGAACATAATCGTCGTGTCGGATGCGGGGCGGCAACTCGACCGGCGCATGCTCGATTTCGGCATACGGCAGCAGGCCGAGCAGATGGTGAATGCAGTTGAGCCGGGCCTTCTTCTTGTCGACCGCCTGCACCACCCACCACGGCGCCTCCCCGATGTGCGTGCGTTCCATCATGATTTCCTTGGCGCGGGTGTACTCCTCCCAGCGCCGGCGCGACTCCAGGTCCATCGGGCTGAGTTTCCACTGCTTCAGTGGATCGTGGATCCGGCCGAGGAAGCGCAGGTGCTGTTCCTCGTCCGAGATCGAAAACCAGTATTTGATGACCTGGATACCGGAGCGCACCAGCATGCGTTCGAATTCCGGCACGGTACGGAAGAACTCTTCGTATTGCTCGTCGGTGCAAAAGCCCATGACCCGTTCGACTCCGGCGCGGTTGTACCAGCTTCGGTCGAACAGGACGATTTCTCCGGCTGCCGGCAGGTGCGCGATGTAGCGCTGAAAATACCACTGGGTCCGTTCGCGGTCGTTGGGCGCCGGCAGGGCTGCAACCCGACACACACGGTCGTACCCGTCTGCCAGATCGCGACGGATACGTTGCACCAGGTCGTCTTCGTCAAAACCCACCGTGATCTCCTCGAACAAGCCATTGCGGCTCTCGAACGCTGCACGATAGTCGCGGTCAGTGACGATCGCGTGACAACGCCAGGACGGATCCGGTCCACCTGCGCCGCGGGGATCAGTGCATGCGCCGGCCTGCGACGACGCCACGCAAATAGGCGGTCAGGTCGGGCCGCGCCTCGACCTGTTCGAGCACATGGATCGCCTGCTCGAGATCGCGCTCGGCACCGATGCGTTTTTGCATGTCCACCGTTTCGGGGTACCACTTGCGCACCATGCGCTGCGGCAACACCCCGCGCAAGGCCTCGATGCTGTAACGTACGCGTTTGGCCAACAATCGGACGTCGTGCAGCGCCTGCGGGTCGTGGGCTGCCTTGTTCGCGCGTTTGAGTCGCGCATGAATGCGCGTGGCGCGCTCGCTCGCCCAGCGCCGCAGCGACGGCGCGTCGCTGCTGGCGGCGGCAAGCCTTGCCGGAGCAGCGTCCAGCCAACGCGTCGCCTGCAACAGGCACGCTCCCACGGCCGGAACCTCGAGTGCATACCGCACGGCTATGCGCTGCTCGACACCAGCTTGCATCAGCGACAACATCATCGTGTCCCATGCCTGGGCACGATCGGCACTGCCCGCGACAAAGGCGTCTTGCAGCGGCGGCAGGGTTTCGGTACGGGCCACGTCAAGGTCGCGCTGGTCACCGAGAAACGCGAGCAGAGGACCCAGCGCCGCCCAGTCGGGCTGTTCGAGCGTGGGCAGCACTGACTTGAACAGCCGGCGCGCGCTGCGCAGGCGGCGCCAGGCCACCCGAGCCTGGTGCACGACTTCGGGGTCATCCGATCGGATCAAGGCATGCAGGTTGGCGGTGAATTGTCCGAACATCTCGCATAACACCAGCCGCGCCGTGTCCTGCAGCGCCATCCCCGACGCCAGGCGCGGCGGCGCCGCTGTCGTCGCCGCGTGGATCGTGTCGGTGGCCAGGGCATAACCGCGTTGCGCCTTGCTCATGGCCAGCGGCAACACCGCAACACTGCCGGCGATCTTCTGTGCAATGTCGAAAAGTGCCGAAACCGGCCCGGACTTGAGTTCGAGTTCAAGCTCGCAGATCGGCGCGCTGCGTTCGCCACTGGTGACCGATCCGATGTCCAGTGCCACCTCCACCAGACTGCCGCCGCGGCTGCGTACCATCCAGATCGTGCGTGTGAACGCGGTAATGAAACACGGGCCCAGCGTGTCGAACACGCTGCCATCGGGGTCGATGCGCGCCCAGGCCTTGGCATCGAGTGCACCGGACTCCAGCGCGGGCCCGTCGACCGGCGCTTCCCACTCGCCACGCCGGCTCAAGGCCGAAGAGCCTCGTGCGCCAGTCTTGAGTGTCTGCAGCCAGCGGGGCGCTGCGGTCGTTTCCACCCGGCGGATGCGCAGCGCCGCCTCGGCACGCCGCAGGTGCTGCTGCGGCGTGTCGAAGTAGGTGGTGTGCAGCAGTTGACGCTCCGGTTTACGCCGCTTGAGCACGGCGACCCGCGACAGGCGGCTGGCCAGGTCGGCTGGATCGTCACTCGGCAGCGCGAGCTTGAGTTCGGTTTCATTGCCGGTCAACGTGGCTGCGCGGTCGGTTTTCCGTGGCATGGCTGATTATGGACTGGGCGGCGGCACAGCCGTTCAAGGGCCCGGCGATTGCGCCTGTGCATCACTCGACTTCTCACGGTGTGCTGGCATCGAAACGGACGTCCAGGTCCGCCTTGAGCAGCCCTTGCTGCGACTGCCCGGGCACTGACACAGTCGCACACGCCGCGCGGTCGCGCTTCAGGGCCGCAAGGATGGGTGCTGCGATTTGCGATTCCACACTCCGGAGCGCACCAACGCATGCCGACGCTCCAGCTGTGGCGGTTTGGACAACATCTGGCGTTGCTCGACTTCGTCCTTCATGCGGCGCACCAGAGGGTCGTCGGTGCCGTATCGGTCGGCCAGATCCTGATAGCCGCTGAGCAGTGTGGTCAATTGCTTATTCACGTTAACCCTTGGTGTTGGCTTGAAAAATTCCATTCTCACCGATTTTTGGCGAGTTTTGGGCGTAGAGCGTGAAAGGCATGCTCGGCACGGTCAGTCGCGCGCCTGCGTGAACGCGATCCAGCCGCCCAAAGTCGCACACCAGACCAGTCGCGTCGGCGCCATAGCCGGGGGAGGAGAGCGGTGTCATGGGGCTGAGCGGATCTGGTGCCGGGGTCGGGTGCTTGTCGATTTGACGTCATTTGCATGAAGGTTTCGTGACTCCTCCTCCCCCTGCCACCCGTTTTCCCGTGTGCACTGGCTTTGTCATGTTTCCGTCACACAAGCTACTTAAAGTTGGCGGTGTGCAGATAAAGATCTGACAAACCGAACCCGATTTTTTCCAGAAAGGAACCCCCATGAAATTCAGCTTCAAGACCGCCCTGGTCGGCAGCGCGGCCATCGCATCGGCCTCATTCCTGTCCGTCGCGAGCGCGCAGGACATCACGGGTGCTGGCGCCAGTTTCCCGGCTCCGCTTTATTCGAAGTGGGCCGCCGAGTACAACAAGGCTACCGGCGTCAAAATCAATTACCAGTCCGTCGGCTCTGGCGCTGGCATCAAGCAGATCGACTCGAAGACGGTGGATTTCGGTGCCTCAGACATGCCGCAGACTGACGAAGTGCTCAAGAGCAAGGGTCAGTTCCAGTTTCCGACCGTCATTGGCGGCACCGTTCCGGTTGTCAATATCAAGGGCATCGCTGCCGGGCAGATGAAGCTCGACGGCCAGGTGCTGGGCGACATCTATCTGGGCAAGATCACCAAGTGGAACGATCCCGCGCTGATGGCGCTGAACCCGGGCCTGCCACTGCCGGATGCCGCAATCGCGCCGGTGCGCCGCGCCGACGGTTCAGGCACGACCTTCAACTTCACCAACTATCTCAGCCGCGTGCATCCGGAGTGGAAGGCCAAGGTCGGTGAGGGCACGGCTGTGAACTGGCCGGTGGGCGCGGGCGGCAAAGGCAACGAAGGCGTCGCCGCGTTCGTCAACCGACTGCCCAACTCGATCGGCTACGTCGAGTATTCGTATGTCAAGCAGAACAAGATGACCTACGCGCTGATGAAGAACCGCGACGGCGTCTTTGTGTCCCCGGACGATTCGTCGTTCAAGGCCGCCGCGGCCGGCGCGGACTGGAGCAAAACGTTCTACCAATTGATCACCGACCAGCCGGGCAAGGATTCATGGCCGATCTCGACCGCCACCTTCATCCTGATGCACCTCAAGCAGGACAAACCGGCGAGTGCCACCGAAGTCTTCAAGTTCTTCACCTGGGCCTACAAGAGCGGCGACCAGGCCGCATCCGATCTGGACTACGTGCCGATGCCTGATTCGGTCGTGAGCGCGGTCGAAAAGGTCTGGAGCCAGGTGACCGATGCGTCGGGCAAGCCGGTTGCGATGAAATAAGCGCTTTGCGCTCATAACGCCATCGCCATTTTCGGGAGCATGAGCTTGTCCAATACACTTTCACCGGCAGCATCGCCGATTCCGATCGGGGTCTTGTCGCCCCGACGTGCCAAGACAAGCTCTCCTCCTCCCATGAAAACTGCCCGATCCGGACCGATGGCGGACCGCATCTTTGGCTGGCTGGCCAAGGGTGCGGCCATCTTCACGCTCGCAATCCTGGTTGCGATCCTGGCCTCGCTGACCATGAGTGCCTGGCCGGCGATCGACAAATACGGCCTGGGCTTCCTGACCAGTACGACCTGGGATCCGGTCAAGGAGGATTTCGGCGGGCTGGTGATGATCTATGGCACGCTGGCGACTTCGTTCATCGCTCTGCTGATCGCGGTACCAGTGAGTTTCGGTATCGCGCTGTTTCTGACCGAACTGTCGCCGGCCTGGCTCAAGCGCCCGCTGGGCACGGCCATCGAACTGCTGGCGGCCGTACCGT
>CAZADK010000227.1:5139-7093 GCA_964483855.1 uncultured Rhodoferax sp. | reverse complement strand
GGCCAAGCCAGGGTTGGGGGTTTCGGGGGGCCTCGCCAAGCCAGGGTTGGGGGCGCTCACAAGGTGACCTCCGCGCAAAGCCGGCCTCGACCGATGGGATGCCGGCGTGCGCCTTATGCATAATCAGCAAAGTAGGTGAGTCTCGTCGTGGCCAAAATTGTCAGTGTTCGTCTGCGATGCCAGCGGAATTCAAGCAATCGACTGCCGTGTGTAGGTTCAATGAGTTTATCCATGGCAAATAGCCCCCGGTGCGCCACCGGATACGCCGGAGAACACCGGTCCCTTTGCGAAACCCCATGAAACTGGCTACATACAAGGACGGCTCGCGCGACGGACAACTGGTGGTGGTGTCGCGCGACCTGGGCTGCGCGCATTATGCGACCGGCATCGCCGACCGACTGCAGCAGGCGCTGGACGACTGGAACTTCATGTCGCCTCAGTTGCAGGACCTGTACGACACGTTGAACCAGGGCAAGGGCCGGCATGTGTTCGCCTTCGATGCCCGCCAGTGCATGGCCCCGTTGCCCCGCGCCTACCAGTGGGCCGATGGTTCGGCCTATCTCAACCATGTGGAACTGGTGCGCGCCGCGCGCGCCGCCAAGGTGCCGGAGTCGTTCTACCAGGATCCGTTGATGTACCAGGGCGGCAGCGATGATTTCATCGGCCCGTGCGACGACGTGGTCTGTCCGTCGGAGGATTTCGGCATCGACTTCGAGGCCGAGATCGCGGTCATCACCGACGATGTCCCGATGGGGGCCTCGCCCGAACGTGCGCTCGACGGCATCCGGCTGCTCATGCTGGCCAACGATGTCAGCCTGCGCAACCTGGTGCCCGGCGAACTGGCCAAGGGTTTCGGTTTCCTGCAGAGCAAGCCGGCCACCGCATTCAGCCCGGTGGCGGTGACGCCGGACGAACTGGGCGGCGCCTGGGACAAGGGCCGGCTCAACCTGGTGCTGCAATCGACCTGGAACGGCCGCAAGGTCGGCATGTGCGACGCGGGCCCCGACATGACCTTCCACTTCGGGCAACTGATTGCGCATCTGTGCAAGACGCGCAATGTACGCGCCGGCTCCATCGTCGGCAGCGGCACGGTCAGCAACCAGGGCGTCGAGAACAATGGCCGCATGGACTGGCCGAAAGGTTATAGCTGCATCGCCGAGAAACGCGCGATCGAAACCATCCGCGATGGCAAGCCATCGACCGAGTTCATGCGTTACGGCGACACGATCCGCATCGAGATGAAGGGGCGCGACGGCCACAGCGTGTTCGGCGCGATCGACCAGACCATCGCTGCGCCGCTCTGATTCGGTGGCGGCTGCGGCCGGCAATCCGAACTGCCTGGCGCAGGCCGCGCGAGGCATCGGTCTTGGTGCGCAGCTACGGGAGCTGGATGACGAACTGCTTGAATCCGCGCAGCAGCATCTCCACCGCCACCGCCACCAGGATCAGCCCCATCAGCCGCTCGACCGCGACCACGAAACGCTCGCCGAGCACCTTCTGGATGCGCTCGGCCAGCATCAGCACGATGGCGCACGCCACCATCGTGACGCTCAGCGCGGCGATCCACTCCAGCCGGCGCTCGGGCGCCTCCGACACCAGCAACATGACGGTGGCCAGCGCCGACGGGCCGGCCAGCGCAGGCACCGCCAGCGGAACGATCAGCGGTTCGCCGGAGATGGCGGCATCGGGTTCCTGCGGGTTCGGAAACACCATGCGCAGTGCGATCAGGAACAGGATCACGCCGCCGGCGATCTGCAACGACAGGCCGCTGAGATTCATCACCCGCAGGAAGGCGTCGCCGATGAACATGAAGGTCAGCAGCAACACGAAGGCGATCAGCACCTCGCGCAGGATGACCCAGGAGCGCCGCTCGGGCGCCACGTTGCGCAAGGCATTGGCGAAGATCGGAATGCTGCCGAACGGGTCGGTGATCAGCAGCAGCAGGACGGTGGCG
>CAZADK010000227.1:0-5129 GCA_964483855.1 uncultured Rhodoferax sp. | reverse complement strand
GGTATACGACATGGCGGCGGGTGCCGCGATGGTACCCGCTATGTGTCATGACGCCGCGACGGCATTGCCAGCGCGGACATCCTGCCCGGTCGGATGCGATTCAGGCAGCCGGATCGGCGAGCTCGAGCTTTTCCTGGCAGGCGATACAGCGCAGCGACTGCGGCGACGCTTTCAGCCGCGCAAGCGCAATCTTGGCGCCGCAATCCATGCAGTTGCCGTATACGCCGGCCTCGATACGCTTGAGCGCCAAGTCGATCGCTCGGATCGCCGCCGACTCGTGTTCGTCCATGGCGAATTCCAGTTCGCGTTCGGTTGCCGCCTGGGCCCGCGAGTCCTCGATATGCCCGAAGTGTTCCGCCGATGCTTCGCTGCGGTTCGCCTCCCCGCCACGCAGGCGGATCAACTGTTCGTGCAACTCCTGGCGCTGTTGCTGCAGTTGCTGCTGAAAAACATGGAGTTGGGTCTTGTTCATCGCTTGCCTCGCTGAATGGATGTGGTCTGCACTGGACGCTGCTTGCATCATGCCGTGCGCGCTCCGTGTCCGCCTTGATGCCGGTCAATCGACGATGATCGCGCGGGCTGGGCTTGGACCCTGGCCGAAAAACCAGCCGCTGCGCGAACCATCGATAATCGTATGCCTGAAAAATCCACTGCTGCATCTCCTGCCGTCCGTGCGGGGTGCATAGGCAACAGGCCTCGAACCTGCAACGCTCGAACGGACGGGAACACACCATGAAACTGCATCGATTCCTCGCCATCACCGCCCTGTTTGCCGGTTCCGCCACGTCCGCCTTCGCGCAGACGGTCGACGTCAAGAATGCGTGGGTTCGCACCTCGGTCCCGGGCCAGAGCGCGACCGGCGCCTTCATGACCCTGACCGCGCGCGAAGACACCCGGCTGGTCGGCATCGCCAGCCCGCTCGCGGGTGTCGCCGAGGTGCACGAGATGAAACTCGATAACGGGGTCATGAAGATGCGCGCCGTCGAGGGCGGGCTTGTGTTGCCGGCCGGCAAGGCGGTCGAACTCAAACCTGGCGGTTATCACGTGATGCTGATGGACCTCAAGGCTGCGTTGCCCAAGGACAGCACCGTGCCGGTGACGCTGCTGTTCAAGGATGCCAAGGGTGTCGAGAGCCGGGTCGAGCTCAAGCTGCCGGTGGCCACCGGTGCGATGGCGCACAAGCATTGAACCGCCGTTTGGAGGTGTGCGCCGTTTCGGCCCGGTGGTGGGTTGCCGGCCATACTGAGGATCTTCGCCCATCGCCAGCGCCGCGCCATTGCGTTAAGCTGTCGGCAGGCCGATCGTGGCCGCGTTCCTAGGAGACAACATGGGCGACACAAGCGGCAATGGGTTCGGCAAATTCGTGCCGGGTTTCGATTTTCTGCAAAATCTGGCCAAGGGTGCGTCCCAGTCCATACCCCAGATTCCGAATCTGGCGAACTGGGTTTCCCCGTCGTTGAACGTCGAGGAGCTCGAGAAACGCATCGAGGAGTTGCGTGCAGTGCATTTCTGGCTGGAGCAGAACTCGCGTGCGCTCGGGGCGACGATACAGGCGCTCGAGGTGCAGAAGATGACGCTGGCCACGCTCAAGGGCATGAACTTCAACATCGGTGACGTGGCCAATGCGTTCAAGCTCAAGGCCGCCGATTCGGTGGCCAGCGGTGTGCAGATGGCGAGCGAGCGCGCCAGCGCGACCGCCAGGGCCGTGTCCGATGTGGCATCGACGGTCGGTGGCGCAGCCAGATCCGGCGCCAAAAAGGCGGCCAGGCCGGCAGGCACTGCCGCGGCAGGCAGCCTGATCGACCCGATGCAGCTATGGGGGTCTTTGACCCAGCAGTTCCAGCAGATCGCGGCCAGCGCCCTGCAGGACGTAACGCGCAAGACCGCGATGGATGCGACCCGAAACCTGGGCAGCGGCCTGGCCAAGGAGGCGGTCAAGGCCGGCAAGCGGGCGGCCGCCGCGCGCAAGGCACCGGTCAAGGCGCCACGCAAGGCGCCACGCAAGGCAACCGGCCGGAGCAAGACCTGATGGTCCTGTTCCCGCACGGGCATGCCACCCATCCGAACTGGATCATGGCGGCCGGCCTGGTGCTGGCGCAACTGCGCGCGCAGATGGCCTTGCCCGAATACGCGAAGTCGCCCACGCTGGCCCTGCTCTACATCACCGACCATTACGCGGGCTCGGCCCGCGACATCCTGGACCACCTGAGCGCCGAGTTGCCGGGCGTGACCGACTGGGCCGGTACCGTCGGTATCGGCGTCTCGTCCAACAACGTCGAGTATTTCGACGAGCCGGCGCTGGCGGTGATGTTGTGCGACCTGCCCGCGGACCAGTACCGGGTGTTTTCCGGCGTCGCGCCGCTGGGTGCGGGTTTCGATGCCACGACTGCGCTGGTGCATGTGGATCCGGCCACGCATGATGTGTCGGATCTGGTCCACGAAATGGCGGCGCGCACGACCTCCGGCTATCTGTTTGGCGGCCTGTCGGCCAGCCGCACCCGGACGGTCCAGTTTGCCGCCGGCGGCGACGGCAATATGCGGGGTCAGGGTGCGGCGGGTGGCGTTTTCAGTGGCGGTCTCAGTGGGGTCGCGTTTGGCCCGGGCGTGCAGCTGGTCTCGCGCGTGACCCAGGGGTGCCAGCCGATATCGGGGTTCCGCAGCGTGACCGAGGCCGAACAGAACCTGCTGGTGACGATCGGCAATGAGCCCGCGCTCGACGTGCTGATGGGGGAGCTCGGGGTATCGCTGGAGCGTCCGCAGGAGGCGCTGGCCGCGATCCGCGCCACGTTGGTGGGCCTCGTGCGTCCCATCGACGGCGACGGCGCACAGTCGATGGGGCGTGGTGGCAATTTCGGCAGCGATGTGATCGTGCGCCACATCATCGGGCTGGATCCGGCGCGCCGAGGCATCGCGATATCCGACCAGGCCAGCAGCGGCATGCAGTTGGCGTTCTGCCAGCGGAACCGGGAGGCGGCACGGGCCGACCTGATCCGTATCTGCGCGGAGATACGGGAAGAACTCGAGCCGATGGAGCTGACGATGGAGACGGCGACAGCGCTGGCTGCGTCGCAAGCCAAGGCCGCGGCCCACCCCGCGCGCGGTATTGCCGGCGCGGTGTATGTCAGTTGTTCTGGACGCGGAGGGCCGCATTTCGGCGGACCGAGCGCCGAGATGCAGATCGTGCGGCGAGCGCTGGGCGATGTGCCGCTGGTGGGATTTTTCGCTGGCGGCGAGATCGCGCGGCATCACCTGTATGGGTATACCGGTGTCTTGACGGTGTTCGCGCAGCGCGACTAGTTGTGCCGCGCGCCAGGCCGTAGCCGTGTGGGCCCGCCGCCCTCAGGCCCCTGGCGCGACCTGACCGCAATGTTGCGCAGACCTGGGGTAGCCAGTGACGCTCCGGTGGAGCCGGAGCCGTGCAGCCGTTTTGTCGTTCTGGCAACAACGCGTGACGCCATGATGAAATTTCCTTGGCAGTGGTCTGCCGCGGCTGTCAAAATACGACCTGTTGCACGTCATATCCGACAAACCGGACTTGCCACCCCACCCGCAACTGTCTTTTAGTTGGCGCCAGTCACTGGCGAAGCACCATGAGCGATGAGAGCAGGTCACCGGTCACGCAATTGCCCAAGCATCGCTTCGTATTCCTGACACTTCCCAACTACACGATGATCGCGCTGGCCAGTGCCGTCGACGCATTGCGCATGGCGAATCGGGTCAGCAAACGCGATCTGTATGAGTGGTCCCTGGCGACGCTGGACGGTGTGCCGGCGCTGGCCAGCAACGGTTTGTCGATGAGCCCGACGGTCGCGCTGGACCATACCGGACCGGCCAACATCGTGTTCGTCGTCGGTGGTGTGCACGTCGAACGATCCACCACCCCTGGCGTGCTTGCCGCGTTGCGGCGCCTGGCGCAGCGTCACGTTTCCCTGGGCTCCCTGTGCACCGGGGGTTATGCATTGGCCAAGGCCGGTTTGCTGGACAAGTACCGGGCGGTGATCCACTGGGAGAACATGACGGCCCTGCGCGAGGAGTTCCCGCGGGTGATTTTCTCCGACCAGCTGTTTGCGATCGACCGGGACCGCTACACCTGCACCGGCGGGGTCGCGCCGCTGGACCTGATGCTGCACATCATCAAGCAGCACCAGGGCCGCGACATCGCACCACTGATCTCCGAGCAGTTCATCCTGGAACGTATCCGCAACGACCAGGACCGCCAGCACATCCCGCTGCAGGCCCGGGTCGGGTTGTTCCACGAGAACCTGATCGAGGCGGCCGCGCTGATGGAGGCCAATATCGAGGAGCCGTTGTCGCTGGACGAGATCGCCGCGCTGGTCGGCGTCTCGCGGCGCCAGATCGAGCGCCTGTTCAAGCGGTATGTCGGTCAGGTGCCGACCAAGTACTACCTGGAGATGCGGCTGCGCCGGGCGCGCGACCTGCTGCTGCAGACATCGATGTCCATCATGCAGGTGGCGGTCGCCTGCGGCTTTCAGTCGCCGCCGCATTTCTCCAAGTGTTACCGCATGTTGTATGGCTACACCCCCAGTGCCGAGCGCAGCGCCAGCCGCTCGCAGATGCTGGCCGGATTGGCCAGCCCCGCGAGGGTGCTGAACGATTGAAACCGGGCCGGGTGGCCGGCGCAATTCGATGTCGTGCGGCGACAACCGCTGGTCGCGATTCAGTCAGCTGTCGCACAGGCCGGCTCATACCATCTGGGGCCTGGCAAAAGCGTGTCACGGCCCCGAAACCTGAGGATCCGACCATGGCTGAAGATTTTGATGACGACCTGGACCTGAACTCGCTCAACGACGAGGATCTGACGGAACAGGTGCACGATGACCTGTACAACGGTCTGCGTGACGAAGTCGTCGAAGCCACCCATATCCTGCTCTCGCGAGGCTGGTCGGCGGACCGGGTGCTCAACGACGCCTTGGTCGAAGGCATGCGTATTGTCGGTGTCGACTTCCGTGACGGCATTCTGTTTGTTCCTGAAGTGCTGCTGGCGGCCAACGCAATGAAGGGCGGCATGGAAATCCTGCGGCCGCTGTTGGCCGAGACCGGCGTCGAGCCGATCGGCAAGATGGTGATCGGCACCGTCAAGGGCGACATCCATGACATCGGCAAGAACC
>CAZADK010000226.1:0-7107 GCA_964483855.1 uncultured Rhodoferax sp. | reverse complement strand
GGGGGGCGGCGCCGAGCAACGGCAGCGTCAGCGGCAAGGCCTGGGTGAACCAGATCCTGGAGTCGAACAACGTGCCCACCATCTGGGTCACGAACCGGATCGAGCAGATCGACCCGGCGTTCCGGCGCCGGTTCGCCTATCACCTCGAGCTCAAGTCGCCGCCGCCCGGCGCGCGCGAAGGCGTGGTGCGCAAGACACTCGATGGAGTGGCGGTGTCGGACGCATTCGTCGCCCGGCTGACTGGGCGCAAGGGCCTGACGCCGGCGCAGATCCGCACGGCAGTGCGGTTTGCCGGGCTGGCCCTCCCGACAGCCAGCCTGCCGCCGGATGCGCAGGTCTGCGAGAAGCTGATCGAACGCCAATTGCGCAACGCCGATCTCGCGTTGGGCAAGGACACTGAACCCGATCCGGCGCAGCAAATGGTGACCCGGTATGACCTGGCCAACTTGCATGTGGAATGCCGTTTCGCGTTGCCGCGCGTGGTGCAGGCCCTGCGTGCGCGTGGCCACGGCACCCTGTGTTTCCATGGCCCGCCCGGCAGCGGCAAGACGGCACTGGCGCGCCACATCGCGCAGGAGCTGGATCAGCCTTTGATGGTCAAGCAGGCCAGCGACCTGCTGAGCAAGTATGTCGGAGAGACCGAACAGCAAATGGCGGCCATGTTCCGCGAGGCGCAGGCCGAAAAAGCCGTGCTGCTGCTCGACGAGGCCGACAGCTTCCTGCAGGACCGCCGCGGCGCGCAGCGCAACTACGAGGTCAGCGAGGTCAACGAGATGCTGCAGGGCATGGAGCGCTTCCCGGGTGTCTTCATCTGCACCACCAATCTGTTCGAGCGGCTGGACCAGGCCGCCTTGCGGCGCTTCACCTTCAAGATCCGCTTCAAGCCGCTCGGGCGCGAACAACGGGTCCAGATGTTCGTGACCGAGGCCCTGGCGGGCAACGCCCCATTGTTCGACAGCGCGATGCAAAGTCGACTGGGGCTGCTGGAGCAGTTATGCCCGGGCGACTTCGCGGCTGTGAAGCGGCAGGCAGTGATTCTCGACACCACACTCGAACCGCTGGAGTTTCTCGAGCAGCTCGAGGCGGAGCACCGGCTCAAGCCCGAGGTGCGGGACAGCCGGTCGATCGGCTTCCTGCCGTAGTCGCTCGCGCGTTGCGAAGTCGCACGATCACCGGCACATCGACATCGGGAGCGCAGGGCAGACCGCCCCGGCTGCTGGCCGCAGGCTCAGCAGTTGCCGGGCGCCGTGGACTCGAAATCCAACGCGGGCCGCTGCTGCGCAGGCTGGACGAGGCGTTGGCGTGCATTCTCCAATTCGTCGATCAACGCGTCGATCTGCGCGATGAACTCGTCCCGGTTGGCATGCGGGCTGTTATGGATCAGGCCCGAAGACTGGTCGGCCAGTGCTTGCTCACCCGCTACGCGCGCCCAGCGGCGCGCCTCGCAATAGGCGAGTAGACCCAAGCGACCCAGGTCGCCACTGCGGCGGGCAAAGTACATCTCCCCGAGGAGATCTTCGAGGCCCAGTTGCAAGGATTCGGTGGAGGCAGGCATGTTGCGATGCAGCAATTTACCGCAGAATAACCCATGACGCCAGTCGCTTTTAGTAACGTCCCCCGAAACCCGACTCCCAGACTGTGGAATATTGAACCTACAAACGGCAGCCGACCGCGTGATTTGCGCTGGCAACGTAGATGAACACGGACAATTTTGGCCACGCCCAGACTCACCCATGGGGTGAGCGCGCCATGCACCCGAGCGCACCACCCTGCAGCGGCTTCACCAGCCCGGCGGATGCAGGTCGAGCATGCCGGTTGCCTGCTCGAGAACATGGCCGGCGCCCACCAGCTGGTCTTCGCGCAGCGGATGGCCGACGAACTGGATCGACAGCGGCAGGCCGGCTGCGGACAGGCCGCACGGTATCGACAAGGTCGGCAAGCCAGAAAAATTGAACGGCGCGGTGTAGCGCGCATGCCACGGATCGCGCCCGGGCGGAATCGGCCCGTAGGAAAACTCGGGCGTGACCTCAAACGCCTCGCGCGGCGTCGACGGGCACACCAGCATGTCGATGCCCTGCATCATTGCATGCAGGTCGCCGGCACATTGCTGGCGCAGGTGATGTGCATGCACGTAGTCGATCGCGTCGAACGCCCGCCCCTGTTCCAGCCATTGGCGGAAAAACGGGCCGTACGTGTCGGCACGCGCCGGAAACCAGTCCCGATGGGCGGCGGCCGCCTCGACCTGGCACAACAGGGCCCAGGCCGGCAGGTACTCGCGCAACCGCGGCGGCATCGTGACCGGCACGATCTGCGCGCCCAGGCCTTGCAGCAACCGCACCGCCTGCGCCAGCGATTCGGCGTAGTCCGGCGCCAGGTCGACCGAGGCATAGTGCGCATCCCAACCGATACGCAGACCGCGTACGCCCTGACCCAGGCAGGCCGCCATGTCCGGCACTGGATCGCCCAGCGAGGTCGCGTCCTGCACATCCCGTCCGGCGATGGCCGCCAGCACGATACCGGCGTCCTGGCTGCAGCGCGTCATCGGGCCGACATGGTCGAGCGATGGCGCCAGCGGCAATACGCCATGGCGGCTGACACGGCCCCAGGTCGGCTTGAGCCCGACGATGCCGCAAGCCGCCGACGGGTGGCGGATCGATCCGCCGGTGTCGGTCCCGATGGTGGCGTAGGCCAGGCCAGCGGCGGTCGCGGCGCCGCAGCCACTGGACGAGACGCCCGCCCAATACGACGGCCTCCAGGGGTTCTCCGGCACCGCGAAATCCGGGTGATATCCGGCCATCGCGCCTTCGGTCAGGTTGAGCTTGCCCAGCAGTACTGCGCCGGCCTCACGCAGGCGCGCCACGACAGTGGCGTCGTGCAGTGGCACACGGTCGGCGAAGACGGCGGTGCCGCCCATGGTGCGAATTCCCGCCGTATCACACAAGTCCTTGACCGCCACCGGAACGCCGTGCAGCGGACCGCGGTAGTGGCCGCGCGCGATCTCCTCCTGCGCCTGTGCCGCCTGCTGCAGCGCCAGCTCGGCCGTCACCGTGGCAAACGCCTTGAGCCGGCCGTCCAGCTTCTCGATCCGATCGAGCTGCGCACGGGTGACGTCGAGTGGTGTGAGCTTGCGCTCCCGGATCAGCGGGGCGAGTTCGGCGATGGTCATGGTGTGCACGGTCCACTCCTCGTTTGCTGGGCAACACCGGCCAGCGCGGGCGCGGCCATTGTCGATCAACACTGGCGCGGATGAATCGGCACCCCGGACGGCGCACGATCCACCAGGCCACGGTCATCAGCACAACGCCAGCCAAGGCAGCGGACTCGGCATCCGCCCAGAGACCAATGCATCGACCATCACCGCAGCAGCGGGGCAGACGAACTGCAACAGCGCACCACGCGCAGCCGGCAACTGTGTTGGGCGCTATCGACTGAGCGGCTCGAACAGGCTGCGGGTCCAGCTCCACAGGGCCCACATCAAGACGGCCGGCACCACCAGCGTCTGCAGCACGAACACCACCATCAACCGGATCAGGTGTTCGATGGCCTTTTCCAGCGTCTGCTGAAGCTCGTTGAAACGTGCCCGCACATCGGTGTTGTGCGAAAACCAGCGACGCATCTGCTCCAGTACACCTTGGGCAGCCGGCTCGGGTTGAGCGGCCGCGTCGCTGCCGGCCGCGTCGCTCGAGGTGGCGTCGATGGCCTGCTGACTGACGCGGTAATCCTCGGCCAGGAAGTTCTGCCACACCAGGTCGGTGCCCAGGGTCACTGCCGGCACCGCGAATCGCAGCATCACGAGCAAAACCAGCAGGCGCGACAACCAGGGTGCGATGTTGCGTCGCCTCAGCCAAAGCCCGGTCCATACCAGCGCGACCAAGGTCAGCAACGCGGAGATGGGCCAATAACTGCCAACGCCAAGCAGGACCTTCTGGGCACCGAACAACACGCTGGCGCCCAGCATCAAGTCCGAGAAACGCTCGACCAGGTCGTTCACCGGGTCGAGCAATTGGCCTGGAGCGAAGGTCGCGCCGACACCTGCCGGCTGCAGCGACAGCTCGGTTCCCTGCGCGACGGAGATCAAGCCATTGAGCGCGCGTGCGGTGGCAAAACTGACCAGGGCGCGCTTGAGACCGTCGTCCACCCGCTGCATCGCCGGTGGGTCCATCGGCGCCAACCAGGCACAGGCCACCAGGATCAGCAGAACCAACGGCAGAATCGCGCGTTGCAAGGCAGCCATGGTGTCGTGTTTCCCGCAGTTTCGCGCAAGGCGAGGGGCGCATGTGTCATTGGACGCATTATGAGCATGCTTGCTCGGTGCGTCGCCGGTGCCTGTCATGCGCGTTGGAGGTGGTCGAGCCTGCGTTCGATCTTCGCCCATGCGTCGGCATCGGGCAACGCCAGCTTGGTGCGCGTGGTCGGTTTCCACTGCTTGGCCAGTTCGGCATTGAGCGGCGTGAACGCACGCTGGTCTTGTGGCACATCCTCGTCGGCATCGATGGCATTGACCGGGCACTCGGGCACGCAAACCGCGCAGTCGATGCAGTCGTCGGGGTCGATGACCAGAACGTTCGGGCCCTCGCGGAACGCATCGACCGGGCAGACATCGACACAGTCGGTGGATTTGCACCGGATACAGGATTCGGCGACGACAAAGGTCATCTGCGATTTTCCCGTCGGCCTGCCGTGCAATAACGAGGGCGCGGGTCAGCCATCCTTGCCATCGATTCTGGCGCGTAGCAGCCAGGGTGTGTAGCGGGCCAGGTACAACGCGAATGCGAGCGACCAGGCCAGCGCCGCCGCGACAATGCTGGCCACCAGAAACTGCGGCGCGAGCATGGGCACCACCACCCGCAACACGGCGGCCAACATGACCAGCGAATAGGCTGCGACCTCGAGGGGCGAGGCCAGCAGTGGCCGGCCGGTGTGACCACGCGCCGTGCGGGTCACCATGCCGATGATCAGGCCGCCAGTGGCGCCAATGGCGAGTGCATGGATGCCGGCGGACGCGGCCGTCCATCCAAGCAGGCTCATGGCCAGCAGCAGGAAACCCACCGGAATCCAGGCGTAGGAGAGGTGCAGGATCCACAGGATCGGGCGGCCACGGGCACGCCAGGGCTTCCACGCGGCCAATCGCGCGAGTTGCATCACGGCCGCCAATGCCAGCAGCGGCGCGCTGATGGCAGCGGTCGGAGCAAACACCCAGCACGCCAAAGCCAACACGCTGGCGGCGGCCGTGGCCTGCTCCATTTGAGGGTCGACCTTGAGGCGCAGTCCCGGGATCGCACTCATCGCGAAGGCCGGGATCACGCGACCCGCCATCACGCATTCGATCAGCACGATCAGCGCCAGCGCCGCGTACAACGCACGCACCGGCGGCAGGTTGAGATAACCCAGCACGGACAGGTGAAAAACGGCGTTGGCCAGTGTCAACAGGCCGAGCAGACCGGCCAGCGGCAGGTTGCGGCGGTTGCCGGCACGCAGCAGCAGGCGCACCAGCACGAAGGCGACGACCGGCAACAGCAACAGGTCGAGCGCCGCATACATGGGGTAGGGCGTCAGGAACGCGGCTACCCGTGCACCCAGCCAAAGCAGGATCAGGGCGGCCAGCGCCGTGCTGCGCGGTGTCTGCAGGCCGGTCCAGGCCTTGCCGGCGGTCATCAGGAAACCGACGATCACCGCGGCGGCAAATCCGAACAACATCTCGTGTGCGTGCCACAGATGGGCCGGCAACACGGTTGTCCAGTTGGCAAGCCCCAGGAACACCAACACCCAGACCGGAATGGCCAGGGCCGCGAACAGGGCCGCCGCCAGGTAGAACGGGCGAAAGCCCAGCCGCAACACTGGCCAGCCCCGGCCGTTGTCCGCCGTGGACATCGGTGCTTCGTCGATGGTGTGAATCTGCGTTTTCATGATGGATCGTGTCCGATGCGCGCCGGCAGGCCGGCACCCGGTTTTAAGATGCACACAAACTGCATGTTATCTTTGGCGCGTGTTTAAAGCAATATACTTTGTGCATCTTCAAGGACGCTGATGCGCCTGTCCGAATACACCGATTACAGTCTGCGCGTGCTGATGTACTGCGCCGCCCATCCGCAGCGCCTGGTGACGATTGCCGAACTGGCCGAGCACCACCAAGTGTCGAAGAACCACCTGATGAAGGTCGTCAACGACCTCGCGCGACAGGGTGTGATCGAGACCACACGCGGACGGGGCGGCGGTTTTCGGCTGTTGCAGGACGCACGGACGATCCGGGTTGGCGACATCGTGCGCGCGGCAGAGACCGATTTCCGGCTCGTCGAGTGTTTCGACCCGACCACCGATACCTGCACGCTGACGCCGGTGTGCCGGCTCAAACATGTGTTCGGTGACGCGTTGCAAGCGTATTTCCGGGTGCTCGACGGCGTGACATTGGCCGAACTGACACCACCCCGCGCGCCTTTGCCTGGCCCGGCTGCCCGCTCCGGCCAGCCGAAGGCAGGCGCACCGGTGCAGGTCGCGTTGCCGCGGCGGCGCTCGGGCTGAGCATTCCAGCCTGCCAGCCGGCCAGCCGCCGGCTTGGGCCACGGCCGTCAGCGCAGCTTCAGGATGCCACCACCCGCAAGACCTCTTCACCATAGGCCTCGAGCTTGCGCGCGCCGATGCCGCTGATACCTTGCAGGTCGTCCAGCGAATGCGGCGCGCGTTGCGCGATGACCGCCAGCGTGGCGTCGTGGAAGATCACATACGCTGGCAGGTTGTGTTCGCGCGCCACTGCGGCCCGCCAGGCACGCAGCGCCTCATAACGTTGTTGTGCGGCTTCGTCAAGCGCCACTGGCGCCTTGGCTACAGCACTGCGACTGGCTCGACGCCGGCTCTTGTCGGCTGGCGCAGCGGTCGAAACCCGCAGCTGCACCACCTGCTCTCCCTTGAGCACCGCACGCGAGCCTTCGGTCAGCGCCAGCGTGTTGTAGGCCTGCGCGTCCACATGTACCGCGTTGATCGCGATCAGCTGGCGCAACACGCCACGCAGCTGCTGTTCGCTGAATTCGGCGCCGATACCGAAAGTGCTCAGTTCTGCATGCCCGTGCTGCGCCATCTTCTCGGTCTTCTTGCCACGCACGATATCCATGA
>CAZADK010000225.1:3123-7114 GCA_964483855.1 uncultured Rhodoferax sp. | reverse complement strand
GCGCCGCCCATCTGTTGCACGTCGGCGTAAAACTGGTCGACCAGCGCGGTGACCGGTAGCCGTGCGCCGTTGCGCCGGGCCTCGTCGAGCACCAGGCCCAGGTCCTTGCGCATCCAGTCGACGGCAAAGCCGAATTCGAACTGGTCCGCCACCATGGTCTTGCCCCGGTTGTCCATCTGCCAGCTTTGCGCTGCACCCTTGCCGATCACTTCCAGCACCTGCGTCATGTCCAGCCCGGCGCAACGGCGCAGGGCTACCGGTCACCGCGCTGGACGACCAGTTTTACGCCGACGTGCAACAGATGGGCGGCGCGCGCTGGGACACTTCCAGCCTGATCCGGCGGCTGACATAAGCGCTTGCCGCTCCGCCCGGCCCGCACGCGGACCAGCGGTTGTTGCTGTCAGGACTTGGGAGCTGCCGGCAAGGTGCGCTTCAGTTCTTCCTCGGAGATGATCTCCAGCAGCCGCACGACCTTCTGCACGCCGCCGGTGCTGCGCGCGACCTCGGTTGCGCGGTTGGCTTCGCGCTGCGTGACCCGACCCATCAGGTAGACGGTTCCGCGCTCGGTCACAACCTTGAAGGCGTTGGCGAATAAATCCTTGGAATCGACCATCGCCGCCTTGACCTTGCCGGTGATCAGCGCGTCGGACGAACGCTGCGTCAACGACGAAGCGCCCAACACCGCCAGCTCGTTGACGACCGACCGCACATTGTCGACCCGCGACACGATCTGCTCGACCAATTGCTTGTCCTGGGCGCTGGGCACCTCGCCACTGAGCAGGACCTGGCGGTTGTAGCTGGTCACGTTCACGTGCACCCGGGAACCCAGGTTTTCATTGAGGCGCCCGATCGAGCGCAACTCGATGCCTTCATCCTCGAGTTGGGCTCCGGAGGTGCGACGGTCCGTCGCCACCAGGGCGCTGCCGACCGCCGCTCCGCCTATCACCAGCGGCACGCAGCCGCCAAGCAGGCTGCCCAAACTGGCCACGCAGACCACGGTTGCACACCACTTGATTGCGGAATTCTTGATCATCAACTTGTTTCCTCTTGTTCGCCCAGCAGCAGGGCATCGACGCCGTCGCACAGGCAGTGCAACACCAGCATCAGAATCTCCAGTATGCGCGCTGTTCGTTCATGCGGCACATCGACATGTATGTCGGTGTCACGCATGATCTGCACCATCGTGCCGCCCCCGTGGCCAGACAGGCCGATGACCACCATTTCACGCTCGTGCGCCGCCTTGATGGCCTGTTGCAGATTGGAACAATTGCCATCGACCGACAGCACCAGCAACACGTCGCCGGGCCCGCCCAGGGCGCGCACCTGGCGCCCGAAAATGGCGGCAAAAGCCTGTTCGTTGGCCGAGCTGGTCAGCACGGCGCTGTCGGCGGCCAATGCCAGCGCCGCCAGTTCCGGGCGCTCGCGTTCGAAACGCCCGACGAAACTGGCAGCGAAATGTTGTGCCAGCGCAGCGCAGCCGCCGTTGCCACAGGCCAGCACCTTGCCGCCGCTGGTCACGCACACCAGCAATGCCTGCACCGCAGCCGCGATCGGCTTGCTCAGGATCTGCGCCGTCTGGTACTTCAGATCGGCGCTGTCGATGAAATGCTGTTCGATGCGCTGCTCTAGCATGGCGAGGATGATACCTGCCACGCCAACCCGACCCCTCGGCGCATCCTCATGGCCTCAAGTGGTTTCGAAGGCGGCGCGCAACCAGGTGACCCCGAGACTGTCGATCGCCACGACGTCGAACCGGCAGGGCGGCGCAAACGCGCAACGCGCCAGATAGTGCCGTGCAGCAAACACGATACGCCGCTGCTTGCGCGCACCAATGCTGGCCGCGGCACCGCCATGGCCCAGGCCGCTGCGCGCGCGCACCTCGACGAATACCAGCGTGCCGTCCAGGTCGCGCATCACCAGGTCGATTTCCCCGCCGCCGCGCCCGGGCGTCCGATAATTGCGCGTCTCCAGGCGCAAGCCGGCCTGCTGCAGGTAGCGCAAGGCGAGGGCCTCGAAGGCGTCACCCGATTGCTTGCTGCTGCTGCGACCGCCTTGAGCCGTATTGAACCCGAAAATACCCATCGATGACCACCTATGCCATGGCCTTGATGGCTGCACGCGAAGCGGCGGGCTCGCAACACTATCCGCAGGCCAGCCTGTATCTTGTCGCAACGCCGATCGGAAACCTGGCCGATATCAGCCTGCGGGCGCTGCATGTACTGCAAATGGTGGATACCGTGGCCTGCGAGGACACCCGCCACACCCAGTCCATGCTGCGCGCCTACGGCATCGACCGGCCGGCTGCCCAGTTGCTGGCCTTGCACCAGCACAACGAACGCGAGGCCACCGGGCAGGTCGTGCTGCGCCTGCGTCAGGGCCAGCGGGTAGCTTATGTCAGCGATGCCGGCACACCCGGTGTCAGCGATCCGGGCGCACGGCTGGTCGCGGTAGTCGCGGCCGAAGGCCTGCCCGTGGTGCCCATTCCCGGCGCCAGCAGTGTGACCGCCGCACTCAGCATTGCCGGCCTGCAGACGCCCGGTGGCGACGACGGTTTCGTCTTTGCCGGCTTCCTGCCCACCCGTTCGGGCGACCGCGCGGCGCGTGTCGCGACCCTGGCCGACGAGACACGGCCCGTGGTGCTGCTCGAGGCGCCACACCGGATCGGGTCGCTGGCCGATGCACTGGCAACGCTGGGCCCGCGCCCGCTGACGGTCGGGCGCGAACTGACCAAACAGTTCGAACAGATCGTGACCTTGCCGGCAGACCAGTTCGCGCCGTGGTTGTCGGCTGACAACAACCGCAGCCGCGGCGAGTTCGTGCTGGTGCTGCACGGGCAGGCGGCACCAGACGCCACCGATGACGGCATGCGCGTACTCGGGCTGTTATTGGCCGAATTACCGCTCAAGACCGCGGTGCGGCTGGCGGCCGAGATCACCGGAGCGCCGCGCAACCGGCTGTATGACGCCGCGTTGGCATTGCGCGCACGCGCCGGCGAAGACGACGCGAAGGTACCGTGACGACGAGGCTGGTGCCGGGCATCTGGTAGATTTGCCGCATGGCCTTGAACTTGGCATCCAACGTCAGCGGCGGCGGCCCGCCGCTGCTGATCCTGCACGGACTGTTCGGCTCGGCGACCAACTGGCGCAGCATGGCGCGCCAGCTTGCCGCCGATCATGAGGTCCATGCGCTCGATCTGCGCAACCACGGGAAGTCGCCCTGGGCCGACACGATGACGTATACCGAAATGGCGGACGACGTACGGCACTACATCGCTGAACACCACTTGGGGGTGATCTCGATCATGGGCCACAGCATGGGCGGCAAGACCGCGATGGCATTGGCACTGGCAGCGCCCGACCTGGTCGAGCGGCTGATCGTGGTCGATATCGCCCCGCGTTCGTACAACAACGCGCTGAACCATTACGCGCAGACCATGCGCGGCATCGACCTGATGACCGCCGCCAGCCGCGGCGACGTGCAGCGCCAGTTGCAGTCGCTGCTGCCCGATGCCAGCGTGGCGCCTTTCCTGGTGCAGAACCTGGTGCCGCACGAGGGCCACTTCGCCTGGCGCATCAACCTGGCGGCGATATCCGCATCGATGCCGGATCTGACCGACTTCCCCACCGGACTGGAAAAGCGCAGCTTCGACAAGCCCACGACGGCAATTGCCGGTGCTTTGTCGGATTACATCGCCGGCGGCGACGCGGGCCTGTTCAAGCCGATGTTCCCGCGCGTTGTGCTGGAGGTCATCGACGGCGCTTCGCACTGGGTGCACGCAGACAAGCCGCAGGCATTTTTCGGGGCAGTGCAGCGCGCGCTCGCGCGCTGAGGGCGGCAGCAGTTCAGGCAGCAAGCTGCGCTGCCAGCGCCTTGCACCCGAAACCGCAGCGTCGGCACCAGCGTACGCCAAAGCCGCTGGTGCGCATCGCTGGCCAGCAGCATGCCGCCAACGCCGCGCCAGCCTACTCCGCTGGCACGAAGATCCACAACA
>CAZADK010000225.1:1315-3023 GCA_964483855.1 uncultured Rhodoferax sp. | reverse complement strand
GCGGCCGGCGGCATCCGTGCGAAACTGTCCGTTGACCCGCATCCCGGAACAATCGACAGTCGGAGACTGACCATGGCGGACCGCGCGAGCGCTGGCGATTCCAACTGCACCGCGTTGCCGGATTGCGCAGCGGTCGAGTGGCTAATTCAACCGCACCACAAGGACCTCGGCGGATTCTCGGTGCGCCGTTGCCTTCCTGTGGTGGGTCGCAAATCGGTGGGTCCCTGGGTGTTCTTCGACCATTTCGGCCCGGTGACGCTGGCGGCCGGCCCTGGCCCCAACGTGCGCCCGCACCCGCATGTCGGCCTTGCCACGGTCTCCTACCTGTTCGAGGGCGAGATCCTGCACCGGGACTCCTTGGGCAGTGTGCAGGCAATTCGGCCCGGCGACATCAACCTGATGGTGGCCGGGCGCGGCATCGTGCATTCGGAGCGCGAGCGACCCACGGCCACCGAACACGAACGCCGATTGCATGGATTGCAGTTGTGGCTGGCCCTGCCAGAGGCGGACGAGGAAACCGATCCCGCCTTCCACCACACCCCGAACGCCGATATTCCGGCCCTCGCGATCGATGGCGTCACAGTGCGGGTCATGATGGGCACCGCCTTTGGCGTCACATCGCCAGTCAAGGTTTTTGCGCAGACCCTGTACCTTGAGGCCCAATTGGAGGCGGGTCAGTCCCTGGTGCTGCCCGACGCACCGGAGCGCGCGTTGTACGTGGCGCAGGGGCAGGTGCGTGTCGGCGGCACCGACGTCCGGCAACCTGCAATGGCCGTGCTGCGCGCCAGCAGCACTGGCGTCACCGTACACGCACAGGAAAACTCGCAGGTGGCCCTCATCGGGGGTGAACCGCTGGGACGTCGATTCCTCGAATGGAATTTCGTCTCCAGCCGCAAGGAGCGCATCGAACAAGCCAAGCAGGACTGGCACGAGGGGCGTTTCCCGAAGGTGCCTGGCGACGAGGTCGAATTCATTCCATTGCCGCAATAGATAGGCGGCAGCCAGACCTGCGACACTGCACGATGCCCCTGCCCCCACCACCGACCCAAAAACCCGACAACGCAGCCAACCGCCTGTCCAGCAACAAGGCCAACACGGATTTGCTGATCAAGGGCGTGTTGTGCGCGCTGATCGGTGCCGTCATTCTGGTCGCGCCCTTTGTCGCGCGCTCCCCCAGTGTGCAGGAACTGATGGGCGGTGCGGCGATCGTGGGCTGGTTCTCGCTGGTGCTGGGACTCGCACTCATGGGCCTTTATGCGCAGCGGTGGTACGCCGCTTCCCGGCGGCGCTGACACACGTCCAGCCAGTCAAAGAGGCCGAAACGCTTCAAGGACCGATCATGCGGTCCATCAACCGGCGCGCCAGCGCCAGTCAGATGCTCATCCCGCTTGTGCCGCCACGGCTTTCACCTGGGCGTGCAGCGCCAGGCGGCCCGTGTGTACAAGGCATCCATGACACCGGCCACGATCACCTGAACGACCGGTCACGATGCCGGAATCATCGGTCACGATCAGCGCTATAAACAGCAGACGTGGCCCGGTGGAGCCACTTCCAATGGCGCCCACGGATCGCGAAACCATTGCTCAGCCGGGGCCAGCGCTAAGTGCGAATGAATGCAGACCTACCTTGGGCATCTGATGTATTCTTACCAAATTCTCATCGATACGCTTGGGGCCAGAAATGTCCAACACCTCCACCCTGTCCAGCA
>CAZADK010000225.1:0-1215 GCA_964483855.1 uncultured Rhodoferax sp. | reverse complement strand
CACCTCCACCCTGTCCAGCAAGTTTCAAATTTCCATTCCCAAGGCGGTACGAGAAGAATTTCACTGGATCGCCGGCCAAGAGTTTGTGTTCGCGGCGAAAGACAAGGGCGTGCTGCTGATGCCTGTGCCTGAGCTGAAAGACCTGGCTGGCATCGCCCGAGGCGCCCGCACCACCGGGTACCGCGATCGTAAAGACCGAGTCTGATGAGCGCACCACGCAGGGTAGTCGAACCATCGGCCTGGATCGAGTGGTTGGTGGCCTCGCCGTTGGGCAAACGGCTGGCCACAGGCCAAGGAGATCCCGGAAAAGGCTTCGTGCATTGTCCCGACTTTGGTTCAACTGGAGCCGTCAAAGTGGGTGCGGCGCGAACTCGGCGAGGGGCAAGCCGATCAAGTGATCGCCTACACCATGAAATGCCAGGTGACGCCGCTCGACACCGCCACCGCGTTGCTCGCCGCTGACCTGCACCGCCAACACCAGCTCGCCACGGCAGACGCCATCGTCTACGCCACTGCCGTGCAGCAAGGCGCCGAACTGCTCACCTGTGATGCCCACTTCAAAGGTTTGCCGGGCGTGGTGTGGGTTCAGAAAACGCAGGCCTGACACCGTTCATCCGGTTTTGCTTTTGCCAGCGCGCTGCGGCCACTGCGGCACGATGTGGCGTCGCCATTGGTGGTTGGCGTACGAGATCAATGGGACGGTACGGGGTCTCCGTGCAGGGCAAGGCGCTGGATTCTCAGCGCCATGTCCAAGTCAACGATGGACCATTGTTTGCATGCGTGGTCACCGGGTCGGGCAACACCGTCGCGGCCACGGACAACCGCTTATTTGCTGCCCGGCCCCTGCACACTGGCCTGAAACTACAAGGTATAGGCTTGACCCTCAGCCTGTGGACGAGGCGCCCGACGTGCGGCTGCATCGGTTTGGCAAACTGGGAACGATGAACCTGCGGGTGGATTACCTGCGTCCGGGTATTGGCGAATATTTCGATCTGCACGCTACCGTCATGCGGCTGGGGTCGCGGGTCGCGTCGACTCGGATGGAGTTTCAGGGGTTGGATGGGAAGTTGCGGTCTACGGGGGCAGGGGTTTACATCATGGCGCGATGGGCGCGATGGGCGAGATGCGTGGTGCCAACTTGGGACCGATCTCTTCTAGCCACAGCGTCGCGAAGCTATTGCTGGGCTTCAAGGTATAGGCCTGACCCTTAACTCC
>CAZADK010000224.1:6205-7144 GCA_964483855.1 uncultured Rhodoferax sp. | reverse complement strand
CCCTGGCACCGTGGTTGCGATTACCCACGACCGCTACTTCCTGGACAACGCCGCCGAGTGGATCCTGGAACTCGACCGCGGCTCCGGCATTCCGTACAAGGGCAATTACAGTTCCTGGCTGGAACAGAAGCAGGAACGCCTGGTGCAGGAGCAAAAGGGCGAGGAATCCCGCGCCAAGGCCCTGAAGAAAGAGCTGGAGTGGTCGCGCCAGAACCCGAAGGCGCGCCAGGCCAAGAGCAAGGCTCGGTTGGCCCGGTTCGAGGAACTGTCGGATTTCGAATACCAGAAACGCAACGAGACCAACGAGATCTTCATCCCGGTGGCCGACCGGCTGGGCAACGAGGTGATCGAGTTCGTCAACGTCAGCAAGTCGTTCGGTGACCGGCTGTTGATCGACAACCTGAGTTTCAAGGTGCCGGCAGGCGCGATCGTCGGCATCATCGGCCCGAACGGCGCGGGCAAGTCGACGCTGTTTCGCATGATCGCTGGCAAGCAGCAGCCCGACAGCGGTGAGGTGAAGGTCGGTGCCACGGTCAAGATGGCTTTTGTCGACCAGAGCCGGGACGAACTGTCCAATGACAAGACGGTCTGGGAAGACGTTTCCGGCGGCCTGGACATCCTCAACGTCGGCAAGTTCCAGATGGCCAGCCGGGCCTATTGCGGCCGCTTCAACTTCAACGGCGGCGACCAGCAGAAGAAGGTCGGCATGTTGTCTGGTGGCGAACGCGGCCGGTTGCACCTGGCCAAGACCCTGATCGCCGGGGGCAACGTGCTGATGCTTGACGAGCCGTCGAACGACCTGGACGTCGAGACCTTGCGCGCACTGGAAGACGCCCTGCTCGAGTTTGCCGGCTCGATCATGGTGATCAGCCACGACCGCTGGTTCCTGGACCGGATCGCGACCCATATCCTGGCCTGCGAGGGGGATAGCCAGTGGAC
>CAZADK010000224.1:0-6195 GCA_964483855.1 uncultured Rhodoferax sp. | reverse complement strand
AACGCAGGCTGGGCGAGGAGGGCGCCAAGCCCAAACGCATGCGTTTCAAGGCCTTGAAGTAAACACCCCGTGGCGGGCACCGGCCCGCAGGAGGAAGTGACCATGCAGGTGACGGAACCCGAAGACGCGCGGCGGCACGCGATGTTGTACCAGGCCACGATCAACCAGGCGGTGCGGGGCGCGCCCGGCCTGATGGCCCGGCTGGTGGCCCATACACGCGCCGCCTTGCGCGATCTGGAAAGCAGTGCCCGTGATCGCTCGGAGCGCGAGCGTGTGACCGGGTCGCGGCGCCTGCTCAACCAATGCGAAGCCGAAGCCGTCACGCGTTTCGCCGAAGAACTCAAGGCAGCGTTCGGCCGTATCGCCGCGCTGGAGCAGCCCGTGGTGGTGGTGGCTGGCCAGCCGCATTTCAACCAGATTGCCGGCATGGATGCGGCCCAGGCCGAGCAAAGTGTCGAGAACGCCCGGGTACGCCATGCGGTGCAGATCGCTGCGGACCAGGCTCTGGTCGAGCTCAACGGCCTGATCTGCCGTTTGTTGGGCCTGCCGCAGGCGCAACTGGGACGCAACCCGTTGCGCCCGGCGGTCTATGTGGACGCGATGGCTGCAGCCCTGGCACAGTTGCCGCTATCGACCAACGTGCGCCAGGGGTGGATGTCGTTGATGTCGGGGGCGCTGGGCCAGGAGCTTGACGTGTATTACCGCCAGTTGTGCACCGACCTGCGGGCGCAGGGGGTCGGTGCCATCCAGCCGCCGGCGGCTGTGGCTGACGCCGCTGGCGATGGCACGCGCAGTGACGACGGCCGTGCCTTGACGTTCGAGCGCTTGCGTGCCTTGCTGGCGCGCTCGCCCGCGCAGCACGCGCTGGACCGGTCCGACCAGTACCTTCCAGCTTCCGAGCCGGCGCCGCTGGAGGCCAGCGATACCGTGACCGCATCCAGCCCCAGCGCCTTCCAGGCGACGGTGCCGGCCGCGTTCGAGGCCGCACGCGACATGCAGCAGCTGGCACGCGTGGCGCAGCGCCTGGAGGCGCGGACCGCAGTCACGCCGAGCGACGAGCATCCGCTGCGCGCGCAACTGCGCCAGCATGCGCACGGGCTGGATCAGTCATTGGCGCTGGAGGTCGTGGCGCTGATGATCGACAACATCCGCCACGACATGCGGCTGCTGGCGCCGGTGCGCGATCTGGTGGCGCAGCTCGAGCCGGCCCTGCTCAAGCTGGCGCTGGTTGATCCGCAGTTCTTCAGCCACAAGCAGCATCCCGCGCGCAAGCTGCTGCACGAGATCACGTACCGCAGCATCGCCTACGAGTCGCCCGACTCGGTTGGCTTCAGCGGCTTCATGGAGCCACTGCACGAGGCCATCGTTCCCCTGGCCGATGGCGCGGTGACCAGCGCGGTACCGTTCGACCAGACGCTGAGCCGCCTGATGGCGGTGTGGGACGGGCCTACCGGCCAGGAGCGGCGGCAGATCGCCAAGGCTGTGCAGGCGCTGCAGCAGGCCGAGCAACGCGCTGCGCTGGCGGCCACCATGGTGCGCGAGGTACTGCGGCGGCCCGATGCGGTGCTGGTGCCATCGCGCGTGCTCGACTTCCTGTGTGGTCCCTGGGCGCAGGTCGTCGCGCATGCCCGCATGACCGATCGCACGGGCGCTGACGATCCGGGCCAGTATGCGGCAACCATCGACACGTTGATGTGGAGCGTGCAGCAGCCTCTGGTCAGTCAGGACTTGCCGGCACTGCGCCGGCTGCTGCCCGAACTGCAGCAGCGGCTGCGCCAGGGCATGGCGGCGGTGGATTACCCGCAGTCGCAAGCCCAAGCGTATCTGCAGCTGTTCGACCAGTTGCACCAGCGTGCGCTGCACGCGCAGGCGTTCGCCGATACCGAAGTCCTGCCGCTGGAAACGCGGGAGGCCGACAGCGCGGCACGCTGGAACGATGCCGACAGCGCATGGCTGGCGCCGGCCGAGGCGCAGGCCTCTGGCTTCATCGACATGCCGGCGCAGACCTCAGCTGATGGCCCCGCCGCACCGGACAGCCAGCTCGTGATCGGCACATGGGTCGCCTTGATGGTCGATGGCCAGTGGGCCCGCACCCGGCTTGCCTGGTCCAGTGCCAATGGCAGCCTGCTGCTGTTCGCCGACGCACTGGGTTTCATCCAGTCGTTGTCGCGCCGCTCCTGCGAACAATTATTCACCCGCGGCCACCTGCGCATCATCTCCAGCGATCCGGTCGAAGACGCACTCGATGCCGTCGCGCAGACGGCGCTGCGCAACAGTGTTGATGTGAAGTTCTGAGACCTTGTGTGCCAGACCAATAAATTGCGCAGCAATTTTTGTTCTGGCACCAACACTTTGTCGGATGTCCGGCTGTCCACCTTGTGTGCCAGACCAATAAATTGCGCAGCAATTTTTGTTCTGGCACCAACACTTTGTATAAACAAGCGCAGCAATTTTTGCTCTGGCACCAACACTTTGTCGGATGTCCGGATGTCCGGATGTCCGGATGTCCGGCTGTCCGGCTGTCTCAACGCGACATCTTGCTGCGCACCAGCTCGATGTGGTTGCGCAACGCATACAACTCGTCAGTGTGCGACAGCGGCACCACCACCTTGCCCACGCGTTGCTCGAGCGCGTCGAGTTCCTCGAGCAGGCCCGGCCGGGTGTCGGTCCCGGCATCGACAACGCGATCCTCGATGTCGCGCAACTGCGCATACCAGCGGAACACGCGCGAGCGAATGCGGAACTCGTATAGCGGCGGCACGATGCGCGACATGGGCAGCAGCAGCGCAATGATGATGCCCAGCGACAACCACATGCGTTCGAGCAGGTTGGCCAGGTGGAAGGGCAGGTAGCGCTGCAGCAGCGGCACCCCGTTGCGGATGGTGCGATCAGCCTCCTTGGCCAGTGGGAACTCGGCGCTGGCCGGCAGCGGATATTCGCGTGCCCGGTTGAACCAGCCCGCGTTGCCATGCAGTGTCAGCGAGGCCTGCGAGAACAACTGCAGCAGGGCCGGATGCAGGTCGGGCCGGGCCAGCAGCGTGGTCGTCGGTGCGACCAGGTGCACGTCGGACGGCGGAATGTCCGAGGCCAGGTCGACCACGCCGCGCGGTAGTGTCACCGGCGCCAGGAAGGGCAGGCGGCGTGCATACGCCTCGTTCTGCGCAAAGTCCATCAGCCGCACGCCCGGCGTCTGCAGCAGCATCTGCACCATCAGCGACTCGGGTGCCGACGCGAACACCAGCGCGTCCGACTGTGCGTCCAGGAAGGCGACCGTGCCGGGTGTCTCGGCGAGCTGCGTCAGCGCGATGTCGCCGGGTTCGATGCGGTTGAGTTCAAACAGGCTGTTCATTAGTTGCGGCACGCCGCTGCCGGGCGTGCCGACGTTGACGCGTAGGCCCTTGAGACCGCGCAGGTTGTCCAGATCGGGCTTGCCGGTCGCCTGGCGCGCGCTTTTTTCCCAGTAGAACAACCAGACCGGTTCCAGGAACAGGTTGCCCAGCGACAGCGGTGCCGTCGTGTCGTCCTGCTCGGCCGGTGGACGGCTGCCGCCTTGCACGAAACCGACATCGGCCTTGCCTTGCTGCACCAGTGCCAGGTTGTCGGACGATCCTGCGGTTGGCAGCAGCACGACCTCGATGCCACTGCGGGCCAGCGCCTTCTGGTAACGCACGCCGATTTCGGCATAGGCACTCTGGGCCGGGCCGGTGGCAAAAGTCACGCGCCGTGGCGGGTTCGGGTCCAGCCACCAGTACGCCAGCGCCAGCAGGCCGATCGACAGCAGGATGAATGGCCCGCCAGAGACGATCAGCTCGCGCAGCGACGCCAGCGTGTAGCGCAACGTGCGGGGCATGCGCGTATCAGCGGGCGGCAGGCGCGCCGTCGCCGAACAGGTCGCGGTGGGCCGGCCAGTCAGCGTCGCCGACGGTGACGCCGTGGGCGGCCAGCACCGCGCGCACCGTGGCGCGGGCCGTGACCTCGGCCGCCAGCGTGGCCAGCACCATCATCTGGGCCGGCTTGCCGGACATTCCTGTGCCCATCGCGAACACCGTATCGCCGTCGGACATGGTGTGCACCGGATTGATGGCGCGCGCCAGTCCATCGTGCCCGACCTGTGCCAGCCGGTGCGCCTGCGCCTTGGTCAGTACCGCGTCGGTGGCGATCACGGCCAGCGTGGTGTTGGTGCCGGCCAGCAGCGGTTGCGGCGTCTGGCCGGCCAGGATGGCGCGGCGGCTGTCGAGCAAGGCACGGCCGTCAGCGGTGCGCGCGCCCGCGAGCACCCGGCTGTTGTCCGGGTCGATGACATCACCCAGTGCGTTGCAGGCCACCAGTGCGCCGACAGTCACGCCATCGACCGTGACTGCAGCGCTGCCGATACCGCCTTTCATCGCCCGGGCGATGCCGAACAACTTGCCGACCAGCGCGCCGGCACCGGCGCCGACATTGCCTTGCGCCGGCGCTTGCTTGCCGGCTGCCACACAGGCCCGGTAGCCGGCCTCGGCATCGGGCCGAATGCGCGCATCGCCGACCGGCAGGTCGAACAGCACGGCCGCGGGAACGATCGGTACCAGGCCGTGATGCACCGGCAAGCCGATGCCGTTTTCTTCGAGCCAGCGCATCACGCCGGCGGCCGCGTCCAGGCCCCAGGCGCTGCCACCGGCCAGCAGGATGGCGTGCACCCGGTCGATCAGGTTGGAGGGATGCAGCAGTTCGGTCTCGCGGGTGCCGGGGGCGGCGCCACGCACGTCTACGCCAGCGACCGCACCGGCGCGCGTAATCAGCACCGTGCAGCCGGTCGGGCGGCGCGGGTCGGTGAACTGGCCCACTTCGATGCCGGGTACGTCGGTGATGGCGTCCTTGCCGGCACGGTCGAAGCGGCCTGCGCTGGCACTCGGCATCCGATCGGATGGGCCCGGCATGGCGGCGCTTGATGGGGTCTGGCTCATGGTGGATTTCATTATCGCGCCGGAGCCAGGCCGTCACCTGCCGCCCGTCACCTGTCGCCCGTCACCTTGCACGTGTCACTCTGGCGCAGCTTACGTGGCTGGGCGTGCGGACACCGGCATGTGTGAGAGCGGGCAAAGGCCAGGGCCGGGCTGCCGCATTCAGGTTGCGGCGTCTGCGTCCTGTCCGAGTTCGTCGAGGATCGGGCACTCTGGCCGGTGGTCGCCGTGGCAGCAATCCACGAGATGCTGCAGCGTGCGGCGCATGGCGGTCAGCTCCGCGATCCGCTGATTCAGGTCGGCCACGTGGACAGCGGCGATACGTTTGACCTGGCTGCTCGGCCGGCGCTTGTTCTGCCACAGCGTGAGCAGTTCTTCTATCTCCAGCATGCTAAAGCCCAGCACGCGCGCGCGTTTGATGAAGCGCAGCGTGTGCACGTCCTTGTCGGTGTACTGGCGATAACCCGCCTCGGTGCGGCCAATCGACGGCAGCAGCCCGAGCGACTCGTAGTGACGCACCATCTTGGCCGATACTTGCGCGCGCTGCGCAGCCTCGCCGATCTGGAGCCGGGCGTGATTCGACGGTGCCTGGTTCATCGTGCGTGCCCCCTCCAGTGGCGCAGCAGCAGCGCGTTGCCGACGACACTGACGCTGCTCAGCGCCATCGCGGCGCCGGCAACCATCGGGTTGAGCAGGCCGAACGCGGCCAGCGGCACGCCGATGGCGTTGTAGACGAAGGCCCAGAACAGGTTCTGGCGAATCTTGGCGTAGGTCTTGCGCGAGATGTCGATCGCGTCGGCCACCAGCGCCGGGTCGCCACGCATCAGCGTGATTCCCGCCGCATGCATGGCCACGTCGGTGCCGGTCGACATCGCGATACCGACGTCGGCCGCCGCCAGTGCCGGCGCATCGTTGATGCCGTCGCCGACCATGGCCACGGTGGCGCCATCGGCCTTGAGTTCGGCCACGATGCGTGCCTTGTCCTGCGGCAGCACCTCGCTGCGAATGTCGTCCAGTCCCAGTTCGCGGCCGACGGCTTCGGCGCTGCCGCGGTTGTCGCCGGTCACCAGCACGGCGCGGATGCCTTGCTCGCGCAGTTGCGCGATGGCACGCTGCGCGCTGGCCTTGATCGTGTCGCCAAACGCCAGCAGCCCGATCAGCCGAGGGGTGTCGGTGATGTCGGCAACCCAGGACACGGTGCGGCCATCGGCCTGCAAGGTGTCGGCACGCGTGGCCAGTGCGCCGCGCTCGACAC
>CAZADK010000223.1:0-7180 GCA_964483855.1 uncultured Rhodoferax sp. | reverse complement strand
GGTAAAGATGCGTGCCGCTTCGCCCGGGCGCAGGGGTTGGCCCGACGCACCGGCGGCGATACGTTGCGTCACCGCCAGCACGTCCCCCGGCCCGGACAGGCTGGCGCAGGCCAGCGCGTATCCGTCCATCGCGCTGTTGTCTTGCGGCGGCACCTGCAACTCGGACACCACGTCCCGGGCCAGCACACGGCCGTCCGCATCGAAGGTGGACACGGACTGCACCTCGGGCACCGGCGTGGCCGAAGCCAACAGTCGCGCGAGGGCGTCGTCCAGCGGCAACAGGGGTGGGCGGGACGTCGTCATGGTTGGGCCACCAGGGGTGCTGGAATCATGCGGCAGCGGTGCTTGCCTGCGGCTGGCAGTGGGCAACGATAAGCGCCTTGATCGCATCCACCTGCGCCGGCAGGTTCACCACGCGTTTGGGAAGTTGCTCGATACCCTCGAACTGCGCCGGCCGCATCGGTTCGCGACCCAGGGCCTCGACAATGGTCGCGGCGAACTTGATCGGCAAGGCAGTCTCGAGGACGATCATCGGATGCTGCGGGTGCAGGAATTCTCGCGCAACCTTGATGCCATCGGCGGTATGGGTGTCGACCATCTGCCCGCATTCGTTCCAGCATGCACGTATCGTCGCCAGCCGGTCCGCGTGGGTGCTGCGGCCGCTGCAGAACCCGTAGCGCGCCGCAGCCTGCACAAACGCGGGGTGAGAGCGCAGGTCGAAGGCGCCGCCGCGCACGAGCTGCGCACCGAACAACTCGCGCACCAGGGCCGCGTCGCGACCGAGCAGATCGAACACGAAACGCTCGAAATTGGAGGCCTTGGAGATATCCATCGACGGGCTGGATGTCTCATGGGTATCGGCGCTGCTGCGGACCCGGTACACGCCGGTGCGAAAGAATTCGTCCAGCACGTCGTTCTCGTTCGTGGCCACCACCAGCCGGTCGATCGGCAGCCCCATCATGCGCGCCACATGGCCGGCGCAGACGTTGCCGAAATTACCCGACGGCACGGTGAAGCGCACCTGCTCGTCGTTTGATCGCGTGGCCTGGAAATAACCGGCAAAGTAATACACCACCTGCGCCACCAGCCGCGCCCAGTTGATGGAGTTGACGGTGCCGATACGGTAGCGGCGCTTGAAGTCCAGGTCGTTCGATACCGCCTTGACCAGGTCCTGGCAGTCGTCGAACACACCCTCGATCGCGATATTGTGGATGTTCTCGTCCATCAGGCTGAACATCTGCGCCTGCTGGAACGGGCTCATGCGCCCAGCCGGGCTGGTCATGAAGACCGCCACACCCTTCTTGCCGCGCATCGCGTATTCGGCTGCGCTGCCGGTATCGCCACTGGTGGCTCCCAGGATGTTGAGCGTCTCGCCGCGGCGCGCCAGTTCGTACTCGAACAGGTTGCCCAGCAACTGCATGGCCATGTCCTTGAACGCCAGCGTCGGTCCGTTGGACAAGGCTTGGAGGTACAGCGGCGCCGGCGAGCCAGGCGTGTCGGCTTGGGCTTGCGGCGCCAGCGCACGCAGCGGCACGATGGCTGCGGTGCCGAACACCGCCTCGGTATACGTGCGCCGACAGATGTCGCGCAGGTCGGACGGCGCAATGTCGTCGACATACAGCGAGAGGATCTCGAACGCCAGATCGGCATAGGGCAAGGCGCGCCAGCGCGTCAGCGTGGCTGCATCGACGCGCGGGTAGTGTTCGGGCAGGTACAGGCCACCGTCGGGAGCCAGGCCTTCAAGCAGGATGTCGCAGAATCGCTGGCCGCTCGCGTGGCCGCGGGTGGAGACATACTGCATCAGGCCAGTTCCTCCTTGCGGATGCGGGTGATGGCCTGCAACACGCTGGGCAACGCCTGCATCTGGGCGATCGCGTCGTTCATCGTGCCTTCACGGGTGTCGTGCGTCAGGATGATCAGGTCGGTCTGAGCGACTTGCGACCCATTGCCATCGGCAGCGATCTCGTCGGCCTCGCGCTGCAGCATCGCGTCGATGCTGATACCGGCGTCGGCCAGGATGCCGGTCACCTTGGACAACACGCCCGCCTGGTCGGCCACGCGCAAGCGCAGGTAATAAGCGGTGACCACATCGGCCATGGGTAGCACCGGCAAGTCGCTCAGCACATCCGGATGAAAAGCCAGGTGCGGCACGCGGTGCGCCGGGTCGGCGGTATGCAGGCGGGTCACGTCGACCAGGTCGGCGATCACCGCGCTGGCGGTCGGTTCGCTGCCGGCGCCCTTGCCGTAATACAGCGTCGTACCGACCGCGTCGCCCTGCACCACTACGGCATTCATCGCGCCTTCGACGTTGGCAATCAGGCGTTTGCTGGGCACCAGGCTTGGATGCACCCGCAGCTCGATGCCACGCATGGCGCCGCTCGTGCCATCGACGCTGCGCTTGGTGATGCCCAGCAGCTTGATGCGGTAACCCAGCTGCTCCGCGTATCGGATGTCCTGCGCGCTCAGCCCGGTGATGCCTTCGATGTAGGCCTTGTCGAACTGCACGGGCACGCCAAAGGCGATCGCCGACATCAGCGTGATCTTGTGCGCTGCATCGACCCCTTCGATATCGAACGTGGGGTCGGCCTCGGCATAACCGAGGCGCTGCGCCTCCTTGAGCACGACATCGAAGTCCAGGCCCTTGTTGCGCATTTCGCTGAGGATGAAATTGGTCGTGCCGTTGATGATGCCGGCGATCCACTCGATGTTGTTGGCGGTGAGCCCCTCGCGCAAGGCCTTGATGATCGGAATGCCGCCGGCTACGGCAGCCTCGAATGCCACCATCACGCCCTTGGCATGGGCAGCGGCGAAGATCTCGGTGCCATGCACCGCCAGCAACGCCTTGTTGGCCGTGACCACGTGCTTGCCGGCGGCGATGGCCTCCATGACCAACTGGCGCGCGATGCCGTAGCCGCCGATCAGTTCGATGACGATGTCGATGTCGGGATTGGCAATCACGGCGCGAGCATCGTTCACGACGGTCACGCCGTCACCGACCAGTGCCTTGGCGCGCTCGACGTCGAGGTCGGCCACCATCGTGATATCGATGCCACGGCCGGCGCGACGGCGGATCTCCGCCTGGTTGCGTCTGAGCACGCTGAAGGTACCACTGCCGACGGTTCCCATGCCCAGCAGTCCCACTTGGATCGGTTTCATGCAAAAGACTTCCTGGTTGGTATCGGTGGTCGAGCGCCTGGCACAGCACCCGGCATTCAGGCCCGGTTGGCCACCAGCTTCACGGATCGACGCGCGCGTTCATCGCCGTGGCGATAGCGATAGTGCTCGAGGAACCTGGCAATGCGGCCTATGGCCTCGCGCAGGTCGTCCTCGTGCGGCAGGAAGACGATGCGGAAGTGGTCGGGGGCGTCCCAGTTGAAACCCGTGCCCTGGACCAGCATGACCTTGGTCTCCTGCAGCAACTCGAGGATGAACTCCTGGTCGTCCCGGATCGGGTAGATCTCGGGGTCGAGCCTGGGAAACATGTACAGGGCAGCCGAGGGCTTGACGCAGCTCACCCCCGGTATCGCGGTGATCAGCTCATAGGCCAGGTCGCGCTGGCGCCGCAGCCGCCCGCCCTCGGCGATCAGGTCGTTGATGCTCTGGTATCCACCGAGCGCGGTCTGGATCGCCCACTGTCCCGGCACGTTCGGGCACAGCCGCAGGTTGGACATCATGTTCAGGCCGTCGATATAGTCCTTGGCGACGAACTTGTCGCCCGACAACACGAGCCAGCCGGCGCGGTAACCGCAGGAGCGGTAACTCTTGCTCAGGCTGTTGAAGGTCAATGTCAGCACATCGTCGCTGAGCGAACCGATGGCCGTGTGTTGCGCGCCGTCGTACAGGATCTTGTCGTATACCTCGTCGGCAAAGATCACCAGCCCGAACTCGCGCGCGATGTCGATGATGCCGCGCAGCAAGGCGTCCGAGTACAAGGCGCCGGTCGGGTTGTTCGGGTTGATCACGACGATGCCCTTGGTGCGGGGTGTCACCTTGGCGCGGATATCAGCCAGGTCGGGCATCCAGTCGCGCAACTCGTCGCAGCGGTAGTGCACCGGCACACCGCCGGACAAAACGACAGCTGCCGTCCACAAGGGGTAGTCCGGCGCCGGAATCAGCATTTCGTCGCCGTCGTTGAGCATCGCGTTGCTGGCCATCACGATCAATTCGGAGGCGCCATTGCCCAGGTAGATGTCATCGAGCGTGACGCCCGCGATGCCCTGTTGCTGGGTGTAATGCATCACCGCCTTGCGCGCGGCAAAGATGCCCTTGCTGTCCGAATACCCTGCCGAATTCGGCAGATTGCGGATCATGTCCTGCTGGATCTCCTCGGGCGAATCGAAGCCGAAGACGGCCAGGTTGCCGATGTTGAGCTTGATGATCTTGTGGCCCTCGTCTTCCATGCGCTGGGCGCATTCGAGGATCGGGCCGCGGATGTCGTAGCAGACGTTGTCCAGCTTGGTCGATTTGCGAATCGTCTTCATGGGAGTCTGGCTCCAGGCCAGTGCAGCGGGAAACCTATAATTTGACCACAGTTGCGACCGCTGCCACACGATGAAACTGCACCCCGACCAATCCTCCGTACAAACCATCTCCAGCTACGGTGATGGCTGGATCGCCGTGGGCGGCGAACGTATCGGCTCGAGCGTGATCATCGGCTCGGCCGGGCAACGCATCGCCTGGCCCTGCGAACGATTCGTCGACCTGCACGCGGCGCATTTCCGGCAATTGGCAGAACTCGACGCCGAGTTGGTGATTTTCGGCAGCGGCAGCCGAATCCGGTTTCCCCAGCCCGCCTGGCTGGCTCCGCTCATCGAGCGGCGCATCGGACTCGAGACCATGGACACGCAGGCCGCCTGCCGGACCTACAACATCCTGTCAGGGGAAGGACGCAAGGTTGTTGCGGCATTGTTGATCGAAGTTCCATCGCCATGAGGCATTTTGCGGTGGTTTTGCGGTTAAAATCCTGCTCTTTGGTCGAGCGTAGCACCCCTCTAGGGGCTGAAAAATACTCCTCCAGATCCTGACACATCCAGCACTAGAAGACCTCAGCAACTTATGGCGATCGTTGTCAACAAACCCCTCCCCGAATTCGAAGCTCTCGCCACCACCGGCGTGAGGGTGACCAACACCAGCCATCTGGGCGCGACGATGGTGCTGTACTTCTACCCCAAGGACAACACGCCCGGTTGCACAACCGAAGCGATGCAGTTTCGCGACAAGTACAAGGAATTCGTGAAGGCCGGTGCGACCGTCTTTGGCGTCTCGCGCGACAACATGAAATCGCATGACGACTTCAAGCACAAGCTGGAACTGCCCTTCGAACTGATCGCCGACACCGAAGAAAAGATGTGCCACATGTTCGGCGTGGTCAAGAACAAGATCATGTACGGCAAGAAGGTCAAGGGTATCGAACGCAGCACCTTCCTGATCGGCGCCGACGGTATTTTGAAGGAAGAATGGCGTGGGCTCAAGGTTCCCGGCCATGTCGATGACGTGCTCAAGGCCGTCAAGGCACTGAAGAAATCGGCCTGAGCTGCGATCCGGTTGGCTTGCATTCAGGCTCATGCATAATGAGTCATGCATCGGAGTCTAGCCACAGTTTCCACAACAAAGCCGCCTTGGTCCAGGGCGGCTTTGTTGTTTGTGGGTGCCGAGCCGGGCAATCGTCCGATGCCGACAACATCCTATTTCGCGAGTACCCAGGACCATGCCACTGCCCCCCGCTCCCACCAAACGCGCTGCGCTTTTGAGCAGCACTGCATTTGAGGCAACAGCCAGCAGCATTTCCCGCACCAGGCGCAAGGCCGCCAACACCGTGCCGGCGGTTGACGCGGTGATCCCCGAAACCGACGCCACTGTCGTCCAGCCGCCCGTCATACCCGCAGAAGCACCGCAGGCTCGCGTTCCCGGTGGGACTGCCGCGCGGGCACTGCATAGCGTGCCCGTGGCCGAACTACCAGTTTCATCTGCTGGCGAGTCCGCGCCGCGACCAAGGCGCCGCAAGACCGCGGGTCGGCCCAAGTTGTTCGTGCTCGATACCAACGTGCTGCTGCACGACCCCATGTGCTTGTTCCGGTTCGAGGAGCATGACATCTTCCTGCCGATGATCGTGCTCGAGGAACTCGATGCCCACAAGAAAGGCATGACCGAGGTCGCACGCAATGCCCGGCAGACCAGCCGTTGGCTCGATGCGCTCGCCGGCGCGAACGGTGCGGATATCGGGACCGGCCTGCGGCTGGACAGCACCGGCCACCGTGACGCCGGCGGCAAGTTGTTCTTCCAGACCCAGACACTGGCTTTTTCACTGCCGAGCGGCCTGCCCCAGGGCAAGGCTGACAACCAGATCCTGGGCGTGGTGGATGCGCTGGGAAAACTGCACAAGGACGACAAGGGAAACAGGACCCACGCGAATCAGGCGCGTGATGTCGTGCTGGTGTCCAAGGACATCAACATGCGCGTCAAGGCGCGTGCGCTGGGCCTGGCTACCGACGACTACCAGAACGACAAGACGCTGGCCGACGGCGACTTGCTGTACTCCGGCTCGCTGGCGCTGCCGGCCGATTTCTGGGCCACCCACGGGCAGACCGTCGAGAGCTGGCAACAGGGTGTCCACACCTTCTATCGGATCAGCGGGCCGGTCGTTCCCAACCTGCTGATCAACCAGTTCGTCTATTTCGAGTCGCCCGGCGAACCCAGCCTGTACGCCCGGGTCACCGAGATCCGCGGCAAAACCGCCGTGTTCAAGACGCTGAAGGACTACACCCACCTCAAGAATGCCGTCTGGGGTGTGACGACCCGCAACCGGGAGCAGAACTTCGCGATGAACCTGCTGCTGGATCCCGAGATCGACTTCGTCACGCTGACCGGCACTGCCGGCAGCGGCAAGACGCTGATGGCCCTGGCCTCGGGCCTGACCCAGGTGCTCGACGACCGTCGTTATACCGAGATCATCGTGACCCGGGCCACCGTCAGCGTCGGAGAGGACATCGGCTTCCTGCCCGGCACCGAGGAAGAAAAGATGGGCCCCTGGATGGGCGCGCTGGACGACAACCTGGAGGTGCTGGGCAAGACCGACACCGGCGCCGGTGAGTGGGGTCGCGCGGCAACTAGCGAACTGATCCGCAGCCGCATCAAGGTCAAGAGCATGAACTTCATGCGCGGGCGCACCTTCCTGAACAAG
>CAZADK010000222.1:0-7188 GCA_964483855.1 uncultured Rhodoferax sp. | reverse complement strand
GGAACTGCTCGTTCAGCAAATGCTTGACCATGCGCGCTGCCGCGTCGCAGCGCAGCTCGGGCTTGAATATCTTGCCGACCGACGTGGTTGGGATTACCTCGACGATGTGGAAATGTTTGGGCCACGCGGGGCGTTCGCCGATTCGTTGCTGTGCATGCGCGTGCAGCTCGGCATCGCTCACCCGTGCCCCGGTGCGCAATGCCACAAAACACACCGGCAGTTCGCCCGCATAGGCGTCGGGCATGCCCACGGCAGCGGCCACCGCAACGGCGGGGTGTTCGGTCATCGCGTTCTCGATCATCACGGGGTCGATGTTGTGGCCGCTGCGAATGATCAGGTCTTTGGAGCGGCCGGCGATGTAGAGGCGGCCTTGCTCGTCGGTGTAGCCCAGATCGCCGGTGTTGAGCATGCCGTTGTCGATGATGCCCGCGTTGTGCTCGGGATTGCGGTAACCCGGCGACACATGAGGCCCCCGAACGCTGATCACGCCAACCACGCCGGTGGGGCAAACATCACCCAGCTGGCCATCGGCCTCGAGGTGGCGCACCTCGACCCGCGTGTAGGGCAAGGCCCAACCCACCGACCCCGCACCACCCGCGCCGGCCAACGGGTCGTACGCGATCAGGCCGGACGACTCGGTCATGCCGTAGACCTCGAACAGTTTGCGACCCGTCACCTGGCGGAAGCGCGCGCCCACCGCCGGCGGCAACAAGGCCGCGCCGGTGATGCCGGCACGTACCGTGCTGATGTCGGCGCCGAGCAGCGGTACCTCCAGGATCGCGCCGAGCGACGTAGGAACGCCGCCCACCAGCGTGGCCTTGTATTGCGCCACCAGACGCCAGAACCCCTGGACCATCGCCGGCGTCCGCAAACCGCCCGGCGACATCACCACCAATTCCACGCCAGCCATGAAGGCGGCCAGGCCGCAGGCAATGGTGCCGGCTACATGGAAGAGCGGGAAGGTGCCGGTCAGAACATCCTCGGCGTGGAAATTGCCCATGGCCGCACCGCCCAGCGCAGCGGTCAGCTGCCCGCGGTGCGTGTGGGCCACCAGCTTGGGTGTACCGGTGGTGCCCCCGGTGTGAAAGTAGGCCGCCACGTCGTTGTCTTTGCCGGGCTCGCCGAAGACCAGGTGGTCGTCCGGCTGGTCCGCCAGCGCGGTGTGAAAGTCGATCACACCCTCTTCGACCGGTGTACCGGGTGGTGCCACCCGGATCAGCGTGAGGCCGGGCACGCGCCTGCGCAGTTCCAAGGCCTTCTGCCAGATGTCCAGCACGGGGTGTGGACCCAGCGCCACCAGGGTGCGTGCGCCAGACGCTTCCAGCAGCGCAGCGATGTGCTCGACCTGAAGCAGGAAGTTGATCGGTACCGCGTAGCCGGCTGTCTCGGCACCCCACAGCGTGGCGTGTGTCTCGATCAGGGCGGGCAGCATGTAGGCCACACCGGGGCGAGGTCCGCCGATAGTGGCGAACAGGTTGGCCGAACGCCGCACCATGCCCAGCAGCTGCGCGTAGTTGACGCGGCGGGGCTGTTCGTCGGGTGCGCCGCTCATCAGCATGGTGATGGCCGTACGTTCGGGCTGACGCGCTGCAGCGCCCATGAAAACATCCAGCACGCTGTGCTCGGGCAAGCGCTGCTCCAGCGTCATCGCGGCTTCAAATTGCGCCAGGGTTTCGCGATCAAGGATGGGGTGGTCGTTGAGGAATGCCATGGGGTCTCCGGATACCGTGCTTGCCAATATTGGCTGTGTTCTTGTTGGGCCCGAACGCGAACCGCGTTGCCGAATTATCGTATTGGCATCAATTGAGCCCGTCGACCAACGGCACGCCGTTTCCCTGGCACCAGGTCGACCACGAGCGAGACCCCGGAACATCATCATGGCCCAGGCGGGTTGGGTTCGCACCGTTGACGTTGTAGCGGTGTTCACGCGGGAGATTCGGCTTGATCGGCGCTCGTCGCCGATCTCGACGACACTCGATATCTGACGAGGAGGTGGGCCATGGCGAATTGTCCGTCCGGTGACCGAGGCCACGCGTTTCGTGTATTCGCATGCATCGCGCTCGGACTGGCGCCAGCCATCGCTGCCGGTGCGGGCACGGAACTGCCCGACGTGGCCAACCCGGATCATTTCCAATGTATCGGCCGCAACCGCTTCTCCGGCGTCGTCAACCTGCCCATCGAGAAGCAGGACGATACCGTGACCTGGTCCTATGCAGCCTTTTTCGTCGAGCCGGTGCTGGGCACGCCCACCATCATCTATGGCCCCCGCTTTCGCGAGCTCGACCCGTTGATGCGGGGCTTCATCCGACGCCACGAATGCCAGCATGCCAATGGCGTGCAGGACGAGATCGCGGCCAATTGCGCCGCCCTGGTGCAAATGCGCGCGCAGGGCCTGACACCGCGGCAGGAGGCACAACTGGAACGCTGGCACTTGGCCGAGGGGCGGCTGGACCCCCAATATGGCGGCAGCGGCGCCGCGTTCTGGGAGCGCACCGTGCGCTGCGCGGCCACCATGCGTTGACACTTGCCGTCTGCTCAGGTCAGCAGCGCTTCACCAGTGTCACCCAGAAACCCGCTGTTGTTGTCGGCAATATCGCCTCTTTGACGTCATAGCCAGTGTTGTGCCGCATGCAGCCCGGGCCGGTGCCGCGGGTTTACCGTCGCCATTGCCGACGATAAACTAACGACCCGGCACCACGTCCAGCATGAACGCGAAATCGTCGCTCGACTGCAACGGTGAAGTAGACGATTTGGCGCAGCGTCGCCCCGAGCCACGTCGATGTTCGCGCGGCTCGCGTCGGTCGAGGGCTGAGCGCGCTCAGATCGCGCCGCTCGTCACCGCCTCACGACCGGCGGCGAGCACCTCGTCCACGGGCGCGTCGGCATCGGCGAGTGTGGTGCGCGGGTTGATGAAGCAGGGCCGGATGGATAACCGCCCGCCGACCCGCGTGGAAGATGCGACGGTCCGACCGCGCGCCCGCACGGCGTGGAGCACCGCATCGTTGAACGCGTCCAGGCGCATCTCGTTGGTCCAGCCCGCGGGCCGGTAGCGGAAGCAGCAGATGGACAGCACCGGCTCCGCCAGCAGTTCCAGCTCCGCCGAGGCCCGCGCGCGCTCTGCAACCCGCCGAGCACAATCGTCGTGGCGCACCAGCCGCTCCCGCACGCCATCGGAGCCGATTTCGCGCAGGAACGTACATACCGCGAGCCCTCGCGCCGGCATGGAGAAGTCGACCCCGAAATCGGGCGTGCCCTGGCCCAGCTCGTCGCAGGGAGAACCCGTGTCGCGCGTGCCCACGGGCACCTGGCGCTCCCGGTCGTAGGCGCCGGTCTCGATCTCGAAGGCACGGCCCAGGATGCCCGCGTCGCGCATGATCGCCGCCCCCGTGCCCACGGGTGCCGCCAGCCACTTGTGAGGGTCGATGGCAAACGAGTCGGAGGCGGCGAGGTCTGCGTACCGGTCGCGCACCCGCGCGTCGAGCACGCCCCAACCTCCGTACGCGCCATCGACAGGGAGCTGGCCGCTCAATCGAGCAGTTCCTTGGGTATGTTGCCGCCGTTGGCCGCGATGTGGCCCAGCACGTTGCGGTGCAGCCACATGTTCATCTTCGCCGAATCGCCCATCAGCTCGGTCGGACAAAACAGTTCCTTGGCGAGCGCCTTGCGGGCATCGAGGCTGCTGTCGATGTCCAGCAGCTTGAGCAGATCGACGATCGAGGCGCGCCAGTTCAGCTTCTGCGGGTTTGCGGCGGCGCGCGCCTCCAATTGCTTGAGCACATCCACCACGGCGATCGGGTTGATCACTGCGGCTGCGGCTGGCGCCGGGGCCGCGGGCGTAGACGCAGGGGCCGCCGCCACGGTGGTTGAGGGCGTGGGGGCCACGGGCGCCGTCTCGCCATCACCGATACCCAGCTTGCCCAAGATCTTTGCAAAGAATCCCATGGTGTTTCCTCCTTGAGCGGGCGTGCGCCGCAGCCCCGCAGAATTGCGAAGCCTTGTGTCCACCGACCGCAGCGCGATGGTAGCGCGCAATGCAGTCGCGATCGTGACGGCCGGGGTACCGGGTGGTGCCGGGCCGTCAAGCGCCCAGGATAAAACGAACCACTTGCGCCTGCGTACCCGCGTCGTTGTCAAAACCGCCGTGGGTGCTGCTGGCCACCGGTGGCACGCCGGGGCGGGCAGGATCGGGCGCGGCCGGCGACACATGCGAGACGGCCGCCGGTATCTTGGCCGCCAGCGGGTCGAAGTACTTCTGCATGCCCAGGATGGCGGTGCGTGTACCTCCTTCGAACGATTCGCTCACCAGGTGCAGCAGCGAGCGCCGGTAGGGGCCGCAGGTGGGGTCGTCGTCCTCGGCGCGGTCGGACAGGTGGAACTGCTGGTAGCGCTTGATGGCGCCGCTTTGCAGATGCGGCAGCAGGCGGGTCTCAAACGTGTCCACGCGCACGGCCGGCGCCATGAAGCTCAGCGAATCCAGCGCCATGCCGTCTCGCACCAGCCGGTCGAGCATATAGGCGGCGACGATGGAGCCGGCCGAGTGCCCTACCACGTGCATGCGCACCTTCTTGTTCTGTACCTGGTGCTTGAAGTGCCGATACAACAATACGGCACCAGCCTGGCGGTCGTCCTCCACGCCCTCCTTGAACTGGCTCATGGCGTCGGCGTTCTGCTTCATCTCGCCCCAGATCTGGGTGCCGGGCCGGGCCAGCAGGCGCTCCAGCCGCTGGTTCCACCACTTCTCGATGGCGGCCGAGAAGCCGGCGGCGCGCGGTATGCCCTTGACCTTGTCCTCGATCGTGTTCATCACCGTACTGATGAAATCTGTCTCCCACATCAGGAAGATCGGGAAGATCTTGCTCTCGTACAGCAAGGGGATCCAGACGGCGGCGATGTCGGCCGCGCCTTCCTCGCCGACCAGGCCGCCATGGGCATAGATGCACACATCCACGGTGTCGTTTTGCAGACCCCAGCGCTCGCGCGCCTCGGCCAGGTGCACATCCACGATGGCGCGCACATCGTCCGGTTTGGTTCGAAAGCTCCCGCTGTTGCTGAGCGCGCCGTTGTTGCCCATGTTGATGATGAAGGGCGAGATCTCGCGGTCGCGCAGCACCTGGCTGGCTGCCAGCGCCACCCGACCGTCCTTGCCTGTGCGCAGGCTCACGCTTGTGGCGATGTCTTCGTGCTCGTGCGTGACCACGCCGAGCTGCGCCACCCAGCAGTCCATGGCATTGCGCAGCCAGTCGTCGTAGGTGAGGATGGCGTAGCCGTAGGAGCCCCAGTCCGTGCCCCAGGAGTTCTGGACCAGGAATCCTCGCTCGTTATAGCCAACGATGGCGAAGGCATGGCCCGGGTGTGCCGCGCTGCCGCCCTTGGCCGGTATCACCCAGATATTGGCGAACGACGTGGGGCGGCGCTCGAGCGGCGCAACCTGGCTGCCGTCGTCCCAGCCGGTATGGCAACCGGCGCTGACATAGAGGATACCCACCTCGTTGAGCGCGGCATGCATATCGGTGATGCTGCGCGGTTCTATCCGGTAATACGCGCCCAGCGGGCGACGCACCGCGTCCAGCCACCAGTCGTCTTTGGAACTGGTGGGGGCCTTGGGCATATCCAGCTGCGGGAACATGCTGCTGCTGCACACGCCGTGCTTGAACCAGCCCTTGAGCGCACCGCGCAGGCTGGAACCATCGTCGCCGGTGGACCCCGGAAACTCGTCGTAGCGGCGCGCCATGGAATACAGCATGAAGGGCGAGACCGCCGGGTCCACGCCCTTGCGCCTGGAACTGCGCAGCAGGTGCTCCACCACCAGCGAAAGGCCGAAGCCGGTGCAGGCATTGGTGCCGCCCTGGTGCAGCACCTTGAGCGGTACCTTGGGAAAGATGCGCAGCGCGGGAGATATGGAGATGTTGGGCGTGAACGGCCGGTCACGGAAGTCCAGCGCGTCGGGCTTGGCCACGCGTTTGAAAACCGGCGGCCCTTTTTTTGCGGCGGCCGGCTTGGCCCTGGATCGGCTCGCCGGCGCAGGGGCGCGAGCCGCGCTGGTGCCTGCGGATTTCTTGCTCTTGGCTGTTGCCATGCTGTATCTCCCTGGGGTGGTTGGCGGGAACGGAACCGACGGACGATCGAACGGCGAAATCATCCTCCCAAGATTGCCGCGCTGTCAACGGGGCGCCGGCCCGAATGACCCTCCTCCCCCCGAGACCCAGCACACCCACCCGCGGATGGCCAGCACGCCATCCTCACGCCGGGCGCACGGTCAGGGCCGGCAACGCCCTGGGGGCCCGGGGCTGCCGTGTTTCCACCATCGATCAGACCACGGACAACCAGGTGCAGGAAATTGCCGCGGTCGTGGTCAAGGCGTATCCAAAGCGCAGCACGGCCACGCATGAGATTTATCCTTATGTGGACTGGCGCACAGACTGCGCGGGCCGACACCCATTAACATTTTTGCCGTACTGCCGAACCTTGAATTTGCGCTCCGATGCCTCTGTTGTCCTGCCAGGACACTTGCACGCATCCGCTGCGGTCTTCAGGTGACGCAGTGGTGGCAGGCCCTCACCCGGCCTGTGGCGTTCGACAAAACAAGGCGAAGGCGAACATGCAACTCGGCGACCAGCAGCCAAGCCGCAATGTCGAGGACCGGCGCGGCATGCGCATAGGGGGTGGCTTGGGCGTCGGCGGCGTGGTGATCGCCGTCATCGCCTATTTTCTCGGTTTCGATCCCGGCACGGCGATCAACATCGCAGAGCAGGTGGTGCCTCAGCGCGAAACGCGCGAGGTGGCCGCGGGCGCACCCAAGGATGAAATGGGGCAATTCGTTGCCAAGATTCTCGGCAGCACCGAAGCCGTCTGGGGCAAGATCCTGCAGCAGTCGAAAAGCCAGTACCGCCCCCCGACACTGGTCCTTTATGAAGGGCAGGTACGCTCGGCCTGTGGTACGGGACAGGCCGCCATGGGCCCTTTCTATTGCCCCGGCGATGAGAAGCTCTATATCGACCTCGCATTCCTGCGCGACCTGCAAACGCGCTTTCGTGCGCCGGGCGATTTCGCCCAGGCCTATGTGATCGCCCATGAGGTGGGCCATCACGTGCAAAAGCTCACCGGCACCATGCAGCGAATGGAAGCGGCGCGCGGAAAGGTCTCCGAGGCCGAATCCAGGCGCAATTCGGTGCGTGTCGAATTGCAGGC
>CAZADK010000221.1:0-7214 GCA_964483855.1 uncultured Rhodoferax sp. | reverse complement strand
CATCCCGGACACCACGTACAACGGCATCAGGCCGTCGGAGGGCAGGAACAGCAACAGCGCAACACCCTGAAGCACGGAACCGAGCAGCAGCGTGTGCAGGCCACCGATACGGTCGGAGATCCAGCCCGACACCAGGCGGCTGACGATGCCACTGGCCATCATCAGCGACAACATCTCGGCACCCCGCGCAGCGCCAAATCCCAGATCGGTGCAGTAGGCCACGATATGCACCTGCGGCATCGACATCGCAACACAACAGGCAACACCCGCCACACACAGCAATAGTTGCAGCATGCCGGGATGCAGGCCCAGCGGGCGCCGCGGATCGGACTGGCCGACGAACCGCGCTGACCGCATGGGCGCCGGCGGGTTGCCGGCGCTGGAGCCAGCAGCGGCGGCCTGCGGGGGGCGCGCCCGCAGCACCAGGGCCAGCGGCAGCATGGTCAGCACGCAAACCACACCCAGCCCGATATAGGTGCTGCGCCAGCCAGCGGTGTCGATGAAATACTGCATCACCGGCGGCCAGACCGCCCCCGCAAGGTAGTTGCCACTCATGCAGATGGCCAGTGCAATGCCCCGGCGCCGGTCGAACCACTGAACGGTGTCGGCCACCAGCGGCGCGTAGGTGACCGAGGTGCCCAGCAGTCCGATCAGCAGGCCATGCGCCAGGCTGAATTGCCACAGGCTTTCCGCCGTACCGGCGGCGACAAAACCCGCGCCCAGGAACACAGCGCCCAGCATCACCACGGCCATCACGCCGAACCGGTCAGCCAGGCGCCCCATCACGATGCCACCGACACCAAAACCGATCAGCGTCACGGTATACGGCAAGGAGGCGTCGCCCCGGGCAGCTGAAAAATCAGCCTGCATCGCGGGCAACACGACTGCCGGCCCGTACATGCCAACCCCGCCGATCGTCATCAGCGCCAATGACACGAACAACCGCCTCCAGGCGTGCCGCGATTCGATGCCGTGCGAGACCGGATCTGCCATGGGATTACCGCAACGCGAACCGGGGTCCGCGGCGACGCAACGCGAACCGGGGTCCGCGGCGACGCGGCGCCAACCCGGGAACCCGGCGCGGACCGGCGAATGGGGAAGTCGTTGGGAGCATGACGTCGCTCCTGGGTTGAAGGCCGATGGCGCCCGTCAGCCGCGCGCGAGGCGATCGGAGGCCGCATCCAGCGCGCCTGCTCCAAACGAGATGCCTTGCACCACCATCGCGGCCTGCAGACCGGCCAGGCAACCGAGCACCATCGGCGCGTTGATGTCACCCAGGTGCCCGATCCGGAACACCCGGCCATTGAGCGGCCCCAGCCCCCCAGCCAGCGCGACCTGGAACCGTTCACGGGCCACGGTGCGCAGCGCATCCACATCGACTCCGTGCGCGACCGCGATCGCAGTGACCGAGCTGGACCGCGCTTGCGGCGAACGCGCGAAAAGGCTGATCTGGCCACCCACGCTCCAGCGCTCCACGGCGGCGTGGACCATGGATGCCAGCAGCCGGTGCCGCTCGAGCACCGCCTCCAGGCCCTCGGCGAACATCAATTCGAGTGCCGCCTGCAGACCGAACAACAAGGTCTGCGGCGGCGTGCCGCAAAATTTGCGGTAGGCCAGTTCGCTCTTGCGCAAACGCCAGTCCCAGTAGTAACGCGGCGTCGTGACCTGTTCGCTCAGCGCCATCGCCCGCGCATCGGCAGCAGCAAAGCCCAGGCCCGGCGGACACATCAAGCCTTTTTGCGACGCGCCCAGAACCACATTCACGCCCAGCGCGTCCATCGCAAACCCGCTGGCGCCCAGTGACGCCACCACATCGACGACGAGCAGCGCCGGGTGGCCAGCCGCATCGATAGCGCGGCGCAGCGCGGTCAGGTCGCTGCACACGCCGCTGGCCGTATCGGTGTGCACGGCAAACACCGCGACGACTTGGTGGCTGCTGTCCTGGCGCAGCATCCGCTCGACCATCGCCGGGTCGATCGGCTCGCCCTCGATCCACGGCGTGCGCAGCGCCTGCACACCCATGGCTTCGCACTGCAAGGCCCAGGAGTCGGAGAAATGCCCGGTACCCGGAACCAGCACGCACTGGCCTGGCGAGGCCAGGTTGGAGATCACCGCCTCCCAGGCGCCATGGCCGTTGGTGGCATACAGAAATATATCGGCACGCTCGGTCTGCAACAGGCGACGCAAACCCTGTTCGCAGGATGCGATCACGCGGTCCAGACGCGGATCGGCCATGTCCATCGGCTGACGGCTCATCGCATGCACGACCTCGTCAGGCACGTGTGTCGGCCCCGGCGCATGCAGGAAGAGGCGGCCGGGAATACGGTGGAATGGGTTCATGGGGAGAGTTGCAACACTGGAGCGCCGATGTTAATCGAGCGCTATGGCGCCGATGCGAGAATGCCGGTTCGACCACCACCGATCCGGTCCGAACCGAACCGAACCGAACAACCCCATGCCCGACAGCCCCGTCTTCGATTTCGCCGTCATCGGCGCCGGCATTGCCGGCGCCTCGGTCGCAGCGCGTGTGGCGGCAGGCAGCCGCGTCGTATTGCTCGAGCGCGAATCGCAACCGGGCTACCACGCGACCGGACGCTCGGCAGCCATGTTCATGGAGAGTTACGGCCCGCCGATGGTGCGCGCACTGACCCGGGCCAGCCGTGGGTTCTACCTGCAGCCGCCCGAGGGTTTCTGCGACACACCGCTGCTGTCCGAGCGCGGCGCGTTGTATCTGGCGCTGCATGGCCAGGAGCAGAAACTGCAGACCTTGCGCCGCGAACTCGCCGATAGCTGCCCGGGGCTGCGCACGCTCGATCGCGACGCCGTAATGGCGCTGGTACCGTGCCTGCGGCCGGACCAGGTGCACTCCGGCCTGCTCGATCCGATGGCGATGGACATCGACGTGCATACGCTGCACCAGGGTTTTCTGCGCATGCTTCGCCGTGACGGCGGCACGGTGTTCAACCAGGCGCACGTCACGCAGGCACGCCGGGCCGGTGGCCACTGGCGGTTGGGGCTGTCCGACGGGCGAGATATCGCCGCACGCACGCTGATCAACGCAACCGGTGCCTGGGCCGACGAGTTCGGCGCGTTGTGCGGTGCCCCGCCGATCGGACTGGTGCCGCACCGGCGCAGCGCCTTCACCTTCCGCCCGCCCGAAGGAGTCGACGTGTCGGCATGGCCGGTGGTGTCGAGCATGGACGAGACGTGGTACATCAAGCCCGACGCCGGCGTTTTGCTGGGCTCGCCAGCCAACGCCGACCCCACCGCGCCGCATGACGTGATGCCGGAAGAGCTTGACATCGCCAGCGCGATCCACCAGATCGAATCGGTCACCACGCTGCAGATCCGTCGCCCGCTGCGCACCTGGGCCGGGCTGCGTTCATTCGTGCCGGATGGCGAGATGGTGATCGGATGGGATCCTGCCTGCGACGGGTTGTTCTGGCTGGCTGCGCAAGGCGGCTACGGCATCCAGAGCGCGCCGGGCGCATCCGAGCTGGCCGCCGCGCTGCTGCAACACCAACCCGTGCCCGCTGCGCTGCTGGCGCACGGCGTCGACGCCGACGCCTTGTCGCCGCGACGCCTGCGCTGAGCCGGGCCGGCGCGCGCCGGTGCCCTGGATCGCGTCAGAGCAGGCTGTCGGCAAACGCCTGAATCGCGTCGATGTCGGCCCGCACGATGGTGTGCGCGATGTGCTCCTGGTCGAGTAACACACGCAGCCCCCGGTCCACCGCCCGAGCCCCCTCTTCGTCCTGGAAACGGCCGGTCTGCACATAGGGGCGGTCACCCCGCTCGACCAGCAGGTTGATGTTGTCGTGCTGGCCATACCACTGCAGGATCTGCACGCGCGTCTTGGCAACGTCGCATATGTTGTCCGGGTAGTGGGCGTTGTAATACAGCAATTGCGGCAACGAGCATTCATTCACCAGGTATTGCACCTGGCCGTCGAGCAGCTCCAGCATCTGGAACTGCTCCTGCGCGATCTGGTGCTGGTTCTTCAGCGCGTCGTAGTCCCGGCGCCAGACCAGGGACTTGGCGTGATCGGGAATCTGCTCGACGGTCTTGTGGTGCAGGTGCAGATGCATGATGATGACCGACGAGAACAGCGACTTGTCGCAAGCCGGTCCGCCGATGACGTTGACGACCTTGGTCGGATACAGTCGCATCTTGGCCTGCGGCAAGAAGCGGGACGGATACACATAACGCACGCTCATGGCAAGACTCCGGCTGGTTGGTAACGACAGACCACAGCTTACGCCCTGCCAGTGCGCGTGCACGGGCCGACTGCGACACCATGAAAGTATTTGTGGATTGACACGACCCATGCGTATATGCCGCACGTCAGCACCATGAACACCACCGCGACGTTCGGGTCCCCGCGCGAGCGCCTGCGCATCAGCGGGCCGGACTACCGGCTTCGGCTCGCGGACAGCCCCGCCGACCTGCGCGCGGCGCAGATGCTGCGCTTCCTGGTGTTCAATGTCGAGTTGAACGAAGGGCTGGCGCAATCGTTTGCGACCTGCCTGGACGCCGACGCGTTCGACGATGTCTGCGACCATCTGCTGGTCGAGGATGGGCGCACCGGCGCCGTGGTCGGCACCTACCGGCTGCAGACCGGTGCGCGCGCCCGTGACCAGCTGGGTTACTACAGCGCACGCGAGTTCGATTTCACGCCTTTCGAGCCACAGCGGGCGCGTATGCTCGAACTCGGGCGCGCCTGCATCCACCGCGAGCACCGCTCGTTTTCGGTGCTCAGCCTGTTGTGGCGCGGCATCGCGGAATACGCACGCCGGCACGACACGCGGTATCTGATCGGCTGCAGTTCGTTGACCAGCCAAGACGGGGCCGTGGGTGCGGCGACCTGGCAGCGCCTGCTGCCGCACCTGGCCCCGCCCCCCTGGCGCACCACGGCCATGCCGGGGTTTGGCTGTCCGCTCGAACCGGTCGCCGCGAACGCGCCCAAGACCCCGAAACTGCTGGCGGCCTACCTGAGCCTGGGCGCCATGATGTGCAGCCCGCCGGCCATCGACCGCGACTTCGGTACCATCGATTTCCTCACCCTGGTCGACCTGGCCGCGCCAGCGCAGCCGCGCCGCCTGGCGCGCTTCGGCATCACAGCCTGAGCGCCGTGGCCCGGTCGAGCAGCGTGCCCGCGCGATACGCATCGTCGCGGCAGCGGCCGGTACACGTGCGCGGGGCGGTGCCCGTGCTCAGTCTGTGGCCGGGTATTGCGGTGTCAGTTCCTTTTCGCGCCGGTACCAGCGCCAGAACTCGCGCAGCGACAGTGGCCGGAAACCCCGATCGCGGTTGGCCCGGCCGATCTGGAACAACAATCGGTATTGCCGCATCAGATCGGCCCAGGCCTGCAGCAAAGTCGTGCGGCGGTCCCAGATGTGCGTACTTTCGGCCCCGGCACCGTTGGCCTCGACGATGGTGAAGGCCTGACCCTGTTGCACCTGGGCAAAATCGGCAAACCGGATGTCGAAGCGCCCGAAATAGAACTCGGGCAGGCGCTTGGCAATCGCATCGAACCGCGCCTCCATGGCTGGTGTCACCAGCGCATTGCCGTTGCGAAATATCGCACCGCGGCTGTGGCTGCCGGCAAACGCCAGCCGAATCGGCTGGCCGGGCGGCGGAACCGCGTCGAGCCGCTCCACGTGCCGGCGCAGGTACAGGTGCGACAACCGACCCGCCCGTGGGTCATCTAGGATCAGTTCGCGCAAGGTTCTGCGCCCGTCGCCATGGACATGCGGGAAATACTTGAGCGTGATCGAGATGATGCGGCCCTGCTCCTGGCCCGGGTGGCGGCAGTAGAAGATGCCGGCTTCGCCTTCGAACGGCACGTAAGCCTGCAGCAGCAAACGTGCACCCCGCGGGAACAGCTCGAGGTAGCGGCGCAGCTTGTCGATGCTGCGCACCAATTGCACGCCGGCCCCACGGCAGCCCAGATCCGGCTTGGCCACGACCGGCAGCGCCAGGCCCGCGGCGCGCATGGAGGACAGCGCCTGCGCCACCTCTGCGTCCAGGTCGGGGCCGGCAGCGCCGTCCACTGCAGGACGATCGACGGTGACGAACGGTGCCACCCATTCCGGGGTGTGCTGCATCGCCAGTTGCAGGATCTCCGCCTTGGACTCACCGACGAAACCGCCGCCCGGAAATGAGGGGTTCGCCACCGTTGGCAGCAAGATGCCCCGGTAACGCAGCATCAGCCAGACGACATACAACACTACCGGCGGATAAAAGGCCCACATCGGCCAGAACTCGAAGAAGCTCAGGGGCGCGCCGGATTCGTCCAGGGGCGGCATGCCCTGGTGCGGTTGCTGGCCGGTTCCAGCACCGTGATCAAGCGACGCGCTCACCGGACTACCCTGCGTCCTGCGCACTGACGAGCGGGCACATCTGCCGCGACCTCATGGCGCACCCCCAGCCTCGCGCGCCACCGGGACCCGCGCGCTGCGCCGCCAGACCATCAGCCCCAGTGACACCAGCACGATCGGCAATGCCACCGCCACTGCGGGCGGTATGCCCAGGGCCTGGCTCAGTGCCGCCCCGACTGTGGCGCTGAGCCACATCAGGCCTGCCGTCCAAGCGATAACCGCCAGCAGCACCCACAGGCAGAACGGCGCGAACGGCAACCGGTAAAAGCCGCAGGCCGTATACGTGACCAGGCGCAGGCCCGGTATCACCCGCGCCAGCACGATCGCGCCAGCGTAGCGTTGCGAAATCTGCTCACCTATCCACCGGCCGCGCCCGTCGATCAGCCGCCGACGCAAGGCCGGCACGCGGTTGGCCGTCACGCCCAGGCCATACAGGCCGACGTCGCCCAGCGCGATACCGCCACCCACCGCCAGCAAGGCAAGTTCCCAGGACAGCAGCCCCTGTACCGCGAGTACGGCACCCGCTGCAATCGCCAGGTCTTCGAGCAGGAAGGTCGTCAGCACCAGCACGAGGCACACGACCCAGGGCTGGGCTGCACCGTGCAGCGCTGCATCGAACAGCGTCACCCAGGCGTTCCAGTCGCTCACCATGACAAGCCCGTGCGCCGGCGCGGCGCCATCATCGCGACGACCGCGCCGCCAAGGCGCCAGGCAACAATTGCCGCAACTGCACGCGCTGCAGCACCAGCATCACCAGCTGCCGCAAGCGGTGCACCCGTGAACGCCCCCAGCCCTGGCTTCGCCAGGCCCCCCGAGGGGGTGCGAGGAAACTTGGGA
>CAZADK010000220.1:821-7284 GCA_964483855.1 uncultured Rhodoferax sp. | reverse complement strand
ATCTCGGCCTTCATCATGAAACACACCGGCGTGCTGGTCTTGGCCAGGGCCTCGATCAGCAGGCCGTAGGGCTCCTTGAGCACGATGCGAAAGGTCTTGTCGTCGACCACTGGCGTGTCTGCGACGCGTGCCCACAGGTGGGTGCCGGCGCCGTCCTTGACCTGCCAGCGGCGCAAGGAAGCCACGCAGTCCCTGGCCGTCACCGGCGTGCCGTCATGCCATTTCAGGCCGGGGCGCAATTCGAAGGTATAGGTCTTCCTGTCGGCCGAGACATCGTGTTTGCCCACCATCTGCGGCTGCGGATTGAAGTTCGCGTCGATGCCGAACAATGTGTCGTACATCATGGCGCCGTGGTATGCCGCCATGTTCTGTGTGGTCCAGATCGGGTCAAGCACATTGAGGTCGCCATGGGGAACCATGCGCACCTGGCGCGGTGGCCTGGCTTGCGCGCGCCCCAAAAGCGGGGTACCGACACCTGCCACTGCCGCTGCAGCCACACCTGCAGTCAAGACAGAACGTCGTGATTGGGTCATCGAATCTTCTCCTGTTGATCGGCTGCGGTTTCGACCGGATAGCGCCGGCGCTGCAGCCCTGGTTGTGAGGTCCGAAATAATTTAAGCACATTCACCTGGGGTGGGCAAGCAGGTGCGGGTAACTACCCATGCGCCGGCGCAACGCCGTCGGGCTTGACAGCAGGCGTTCGCTGTTGCTGTGAAAAAGCGGCGCGCCCGGGCTACGGCACCGATACGTAGTCGCATGGCTCACGCGATTGCCTCTCACGCGCACGAGGAAATGTCGGGCCGCCCCAAGTTTCCTCGAACCCCCTCGGGGGGCCTGCGAAGCCAGGGCTGGGGGCACTTTCATTTGGCTTTTGTTGTCGCCACCTCGGCCAGCCGCTGCGCAACCAACTCATCTTCGTCCGGATGCAGATTGCACGGATCGAGGTCGAAGTAGCCCAGGTCTGTCTGGTAGTCGCGCACCATGACCGCCGGATCACCCTGCGCCAACGCGTCGGCGAGCGTGCGTGCCGTCCATTCGCCACCGGCTGCGACCTGCACCCGCAAGCGCTGCAACGGGTTGCCGGTCGGGTCATCGACGCGGGTGCAGCGCAATGCCGCAAAGGGTTGCAATGCACGCTGCCAGAGATCGAGCGCCGCGTTTTCGCGGGCGCGGATTTCAGCGTGATCGCGTTGCTGCCAGGCCCGCAGCGCGGCCATGACACCGGCAATACTTTCCTTGCCGACTTTCATGCCGCGGCCGATGCCACGGTTCTGCAGACGGGCTGCGCGCACCAGGTCGGTGCGCCCGGCGACGATGCCCGATGTCGGGCCGCCCAGGAATTTGTGGCCGCTGTAGACGACGATGTCGGCGCCCCGTGCCAGGAAGCCGCGCAGGTCGTATTCGGAAGCCGCATCGACGATCACCGGTATGCCCCGCGCATGGCAGATCGCGCAGACCTGTTCCAGCGCCAGCAGGGCGTATTGCACCGTCATGTGCGAGACCACGAACACCACGCAGGCGGTGTGGTCGTTGATCGCCTGCGCAAGCTGGTAGGGCTGGGCCATGCTGACCGTGCCCACGGGAACCACCTGGGCGCCGGTCATCGCGACTGTCTGGTGCAGCGAGGCGCCATAACCGACCATGTGACCGAGCTGCACCAATACTTCGTTGCGCAGGCCGCTGGTGTCGGGCAGCCGCTCGATGGCCAGCAGGCGATCGCCGGTCATCGAGCCGGCCACGGCCAGCGTGATCGCACTGGCGCAACTGGCGGTGACAAACCCTGCCTGGCCGCCGGTGAGTTCAGCGATCACGCCGCTGGCTGCGTCGTGCAGCGCCGCCATGTCGACGAACTCCGTGGCGATGGCCGCCATCGCGGCAACCGCCTGCGGCACCACGATGGAGGAGCCGAGCACGGTCATCGTGCCCGACACATTGATGATGGGCCGCAGCCCGAGTGCGCGCCGGATATCGATGTCGCGCGCGCCGGTGAGGGCGTCGAGCGTGGTCTCGCGCATGGGAGGTGCGCTGGAGAAGTCGCTAGCCGTCGACCTGCAGGATGGCCTCGATCTCGACCGAGATGTTGCCCGGCAACGATCCCATGCCGACCGCCGAGCGGGCATGCCGGCCCGCATCGCCGAGCACGTTGACGAACAGGTCGGAGCAGCCGTTGATGACCTTGGGGTGGTCGCCGAAGGTGGGCACGGCATTGACCATGCCCAGCACCTTGACCACATGCTTGATGCGCGCCAGGTCGCCCAGCGCCAGGTGGGCCACGGCGAGCAGATTGAGCCCGGTCAGCTGGGCGTGTTGGTAGGCGTCCTCGACGCTGACTTCGGCCCCGACCTTGCCGGTATGCAGCGTGCCGTCGGCGCGGCGCGGGCCCTGGCCGGACAGGTACAGGAATCCGCCCACGAGCTGGAACGGCACATAGTTGGCCATCGGGGTGGCAGGGGTGGGCAATTCGAGGCCGAGTTCCTTCAGGCGGTCATAGGGTGTGGTCATGCTGTTTCTCCTGGCGAAATGAAAAAATCTCCTGCACCATGCCGGTCACGTAAGCAGGACGGGCTCCACGTTCTCGTCCAGCGGCCAGATCGGTCGCTGCACGCGGGTATAGGGTACCTGCCGATGGTCGCGCGGGATGGGGCCACCAGAGTCACAGTACAACACCCGGCTGGCAAACGGCGCAAACGCGGCGTGGAAATGGTTGGTTGACTTCACCACGACCATCTTCTTGCCCTTGATCTCGACGCCCATGCCGGTCAGCAGGTCGCTGCCCAGGGCCTGGGTGCGTTTGGTGATCAGCACCACGGAAATGCCGTCGAACTCGATCGCGGCGCTGTCGCCCAGCGGAATCTTCGCATCGACGAAGGTCTGCGTCGCATCGCGCTCGAGCCGTGTCACGGTTATCAGCGCGTCGATCGGCTGGCCCGAGGTCGGGGCCGTCTTGCCGCCGAAACGCAGCCGCAACTGGCCGCCGACGCCAGCCATGAAACACATGCGCACCGCGATCGGGTCCCAGATCGGCGCCAGCGCCACGTTGGTGATCTTGCGCTCGATCAGCCGGCGCAGGATGACGGTCGAGTCGCCGGGCGCGCCGCCACCAGGGTTGTCGGACGGGTCGGCCACGACGACGGTGCCGCTCTGCTGGAGTGCGATGTCGATCGCGCCGTCCGGCGTGTGGTACTCCGGCTGGGTCTTGCCGCGCATGCCGAAGAACTCGTCGGCCAGCGCGCGTGCCAGCGTGTCGCCGGCCGCGCGCCGGTCGTCGGTGACGACCAGCACCCGCGAACCCATCTCGGGTACGTCGGCATAGGGAAAACAGTGCGCCAGCGAGATCGACAACACGCCGTCCTTGCCCTCGAGCGCGCTGATCTTGTCGACGAAGCCGCGCATCGGCTGGATCGTGGTCGGATAGCTGCCGATCATGCGGCAATCGACCATCGACATCACCGGCTTGATTTGGCCGCGGGCCGCCTGCAGCGTGAGTTCCACCACCTCCTCGCCGCGGGCCACGAAGTCGGTATGCGGAAATTCCTTGAAGCAGATGATCAGCGTGGCGTTTTTCACCCGCTTGAGGGTCAGGTGGCAATGCGGATCGAGTTCCACGCCGATCGGCACCGTGGGCCCGACGATGCCGCGGACGCGTTCGATCAGGTCCCCTTCGCAATCGTCGTAGCCGTCTGCCACCATGGCGCCGTGCAAACCCAGCAGCACGCCGTCGACGGGCATCGCGTCGCGCAGTTGGCCCAGCACCTCGTCGCGCAGGGTTTCATACGCCTGGTGCGACACCAGTCCCGCCGGCTCGGCGAACGAGCAGGAGCCCTCGACCAGAGTCCAGCCCTCGGCCTTGGCCCGGCGCCGTGCGACCCATAGCGGGGCGGTGCACAACTTGGCGTCGTCGGGATGCTGGCCGGGTGGTGCGTAAAAGGACTCGTGGAAACTCTCGAGTGCGGTCGGTATCGGCGCGAAGGTGTTGGTTTCGGTACCGATGGAAGCGGCAAACAGACGCATGGGTTTGGTTCCTCAAGTAAAGGCGAGAAGCCGGGAAATGGATTCTGCCCTATTGGCGCCAGCGCCCCTATCGTACGCGGCTGACTGACACCGGCGGCCTGTCGTACGGTTGTGCGAACATCGGCAGACCATGCCTGCAGACATCGACTACTTCTACTCCACCCGTTCCATCTACGCCTATTTCGGCGCGCAGCGCATCATCGATCTGGCGCGCCGATCCGGCCGGCGGCTGGTCCACAAACCGATCGACCTGTCGCGCGTGATTCCGGCCAGCGGCAGCCAGCCGTTCGGGCAGCGATCGGCCGGGCACATCGCATATTACTTCGGACGCGAAATCGAGCGCTGGAGCGAATATCTGGGCATTCCCGCGCTGGTCGATCCGGTTCACCACTACGGCGACCGGGCCTTGCCATCCGGGTTCGTCATTGCGGCGCAGCGGCAGGGCGCCGACGCCGACCGGTTGCACCTGGCCATCCTTGCGGCGCTGTGGCGCGACGACCGCGATGTGGGAGACCCGCAGGTGCTGTCGGACATCGCCCGCGAAGCGGGGCTGGACCCGGTGCCGCTACGCGAGGCCGCTCTGGACGGCGCGGTGCAGGGCGAATTCACTGCCAATACCGAGGAGGCCATCGAGCGCGGCGTGTTCGGCTCGCCGACCTACGTCGTCGACGACGAGATGTTCTATGGGCAGGACCGGCTGATGATGGTGGAGCGGGCGCTGGAGCTGCCGTTCAGGCGATCGGCAACCGCAGCCACGTAGTTCCCAGCACAGGTCAGCTGCAATGGCGGTGCCAGTCGCCACGGTCGGGCCCTGCTCACTGGGTCAGAGCGTCTTTTGGCAGGTTGACGATGAAATCGGTCAGGCCTTTGGCATCGGCCGCCGGGCGCATATGCTGCACCATGGCGGCCACGACCGCCGCTGCATCCGCGTTGCGGAACGCATCCACCACGGCCTGATGCTGCTCGAACGAACTGCGGATACGACCCAGTGCGCCAAACGCGTGGCGGCGGTAATACCCTGTGCGGGTGCGGATCCGGAGCACCTCCACGCGCAGATAGGGATTGCGGCTCGCGCGGTAGATCAGTTCATGGAACTGTAGATTGCTCTCCTGCCACCCGGCGACATCGTCGGCCTGTGCGTGGTGTCGGCTCTGCTCATGCAGGCGCACCAGTGTCTCGAGTTCCTGTGCCGTCATGCGCTCGCAGGCCAGCCGCACGGCCACGCCCTCGAGCTCGGCCAGCAGTTCCCACAGGGCCAGCAGTTGCTGCAGGTCCATCTTGGCGACGATCATGCCGCCGCGCGGCAGGCTGGTGACCAGACCCTGGGCTTGAAGCTGGATCAAAGCTTCGCGGATCGGGGTGCGCGACACCTGGTACTGGTCGGCCAATTCGGCCTCGTCGATCGACTCTCCCGGCAGCAACGAGCCGTCCTTGACGGCGTTCTCGATCTCGGTCCGGATCCGGTCGCTGGCCTTGATGAAATCCTTGTTGCGGCTTGCCATGTAAGGGTAATCCCCAGGGTTGTCTGTATCCAGGAAAAGGTTATATTTATATTTATGCAACCACAGCGTATATCTTACCGTGACATCGCTGTCTGATCCAGCGCCGATGCGCAGCACCGATGGTCCGCATGACGACTGGGCCGGGTTCGTGGACCGCGCCTTGCAGGCAGGCCGGTTCACTGTGGATGCGCGCGAGCGGCACGCTCTGGTCCAGACAGTGCGCCGCCACGCGGAACTGGCGTTATCGCTGGACGCTGTTGCGATGGCGCAGCCATGCGCGGCAAAGGACTTCACGCAGGTGTTGCAGGGGCTGGCCCGTGGCTGAATTGCCCGACACCTTGACCGGACTGCAGCATGCCTTGGCGCAAGGCGTGTGGTCGGTCGAGGCCGCGGTTGAGGCCCAGCAGCGGCATATGGCGCAGTCGGGACCGCAGTGGCACTGCATCGTCCAGGCCTTGGATATTCGCCCAGCCGAAGCCGGTGGGTCCCCAGGGAGCCTGTCTGGCATTGCACTCGCACACAAGGACATCTTCGACCTGCCGGGGCGGCGCCCGGGCCTGGGGCGCGACGCTGGCGCCGTAGCGCCGGGAGTGCGACCCGCCAGCGCGATCGCCCGCCTGGCGAAACACGGAGCGGTCGATCTGGCCACGCTGGCCATGGCCGAGGTTGCCTGTGGAGCGACCGCGGCCAACCCGAATTTCCCGCGCTGTGTCAATCCGCTGCAGGCCTCGGCGGTGGTCGGGGGCTCCTCCAGCGGCAGCGCGGTGGCGGTGGCCGCGGGCCTGGTTTACGGCTCGCTGGGTACAGATACCGCTGGATCGGTGCGGATTCCGGCTGCGACCTGCGGCGTCCTGGGGCTCAAGACAACCCACGGCCGGGTGCCGTGCGACGGTGTCTTCCCGCTGGCGCCCAGCCTGGACAGCGTCGGCATTCTGTCGCGCAGCGCAGCC
>CAZADK010000220.1:0-811 GCA_964483855.1 uncultured Rhodoferax sp. | reverse complement strand
GGGTTACGACGCCGCGCCGCCGCAGCGGCTGCGCGTGCGTGCCTGGATCCCGCGGCGCGGAGTCGATCCGCAGGTGGCGGCAGCGCTCGAATCCTTCCTGCCCGAACTGGATCTGGTGCAACGCGTCGACGACTGGGCCGAGTTCCAGCACCTGTCGCGACGCGCCGAGATCGTGTTGCATGCGCAGGCGGCCCAGACCCATATAGCGGCGCTGCGCGACGGTAACGCATCACCCGCCGTGCGGGAGATCGCGTTGCCGGGGGTGGTGTTGCCACCGGCCTGGCATGCTGCTGCGCTGGCCGAGCGCGGTCAACACGCACAGGCGTTTGTGCACAATCAACTGGCCGATTGCGACCTGTTCCTGTTGCCGGCGCTGGCCCATCCAGTACCCGACTGGGCTGCGGTTGTGCCAGGCGAGCCCGGCTTCGATGCCCGGCATGTGGCAGCCTTGCACCGTTTCATGGGCTGGGTGAATTACCTCGGCCTGCCATCCATCGTCGTGCCGATCGCGGCGGACGACCGCGGCATGCCCATCAGTGTGCAGGCGGTCACACGGCCCTTCGGCGAGCGCAGCCTGCTGGCGTTCGCCGACGCTGTGCAGTCGCACCGGTTTGACGGCCGCGCCTTCACGCGCCACTTCTCCACAGGGAATTGAACCTTCATGCCCAAGATCCAGGCTTCCAGCGCTTTGTCCCGGTTTCGGGTGCTCGATCTGTCGCGTGTTCGCGCCGGTCCCAATTGCGTACGCATGCTGACCGACTTTGGCGCCGATGTGGTGCGCATCGAGCCGCCCAAGGGCATCGATCCCAAC
>CAZADK010000219.1:0-7309 GCA_964483855.1 uncultured Rhodoferax sp. | reverse complement strand
CGTCCAAGCCGCGCTGCGATTGCCCCGCGCGGATCGCCTCCACCTTGGCGCGCACCATGGCCCGGTACACCGCATAAAACGGCAGCAGCCGTACGCAAGCGTAATCGCCGCTGCGGCTGAGCACCTCGTCGATGAACCAGTTGGCCAGGCCGGGCTGGTCATGGTCCAGCAGGTCGACATAGGTGAACGCGATCTCGTTGGCCACGTCGATCCAGCGCAGGTCCTCGTTGAACTCCAGGCAGTCGAACAACCGCACCCGGCGGTCGATCAGCACCATGTTGGCCAGGTGCAGGTCGCCATGGCACTCGCGCACCATGCCGGCTGCGCGGCGGGCGCGTATCAGTTCCGAGAGAGCGCCGTGTTGCGAAACGGTCCATTGCCGCAGCTCCGCCAGATGTTGCCGTGTGCCGTCGTCGGCCATGCGCTGCGCGAGATCGTCGAAATTGTCCAGCGCCGGGGCGAGCACCTGTTCCGGTGTGCCGAAATGCGAATCCGCCGGCGCTACCGCGGCATCCTGGTGGAATGCGGCCACGGTATCGGCCAGGTCGCTCATGTGCGCGGCTGTCAACGCGCCGCGCTGGCACACATGGTCGAGCCGGCCGGTTTCGTCGAAACGGCGCATGTGCACCGCATAGTCCACCACGGTGCCGTCCGATCCGCCCCAATGCAGACCCTTGTGGGGCGTGTCCCGCAGTGCCAGTACATCCAGGTAAAGGTCAGGGGCGAAGCGTCGGTTCAGCCGCAGTTCGTCTTCGCAGAATCGCTGGCGCAGCTCCAGCGTGCTGAAATCCAGGAACGGCAGCCGCACCGGCTTCTTGATCTTGTAGGCGTAGTCGCCCGCCAGCAGCACCCACGAGATATGGGTTTCGACGACCTCGACCTGCCGGACATCGCCGGGGTAACGGTGGGGTTGCAGCAGCGGCAGCAGATCGCGCGCAAGATCGTTGCGTGCGGGACGTATCCAGGTCGGAAAGTACCAGTTGTGCACCCCGAGCAAGGTCATGGCGGAGGGCACCAGGAACGAACGCACGATCGTGGCGTCGAGCAGCACCGCAACACCCAGGCCGAACCCGACCTGCTGGAACATCACCAGTTCACCACTGGCAAAACCGGCGAAGATGGCCACCATGATCAGCGCGGCGCCGGTGATCACGCCCGAGGTCGCGCGCACACCGACTCGGATGGCCTGCGTGTTGTCGCCGCTGGCCATGAAGTGCTCGCGAATGCGGCTGAGCAGGAACACGTGGTAATCCATCGACAGGCCGTACAGGATGGTGAACAGGAACAGCGGTATCCAGGCCTCGATCAGTGCCACCTGCTGAAAACCGAGCAGGGAGGCACCGATGCCGCGCTGGAACACCAGCACCATCAGTCCATAGGCCGCGCCAACCGACAGCAGGTTGAGCACGATGGCCTTGAGCGGCACCACCAGCGACCGGAATGCCAGCGCCAGCAAGACGAAGCTGAGCGAGAGCACGATGCCGAACACCCGCGGCGTATAGACATCGGTGAGGTGGAAGAAGTCGATATAACCGGCCGCATTGCCACCGACCACGGCTTGTGCATCCACGCCGCCAAAGGCTGCGCGGATATGCTGATCGCGCAGGCGAAGTACGCCCGATTGCGCACCCTGGCTTTCCGCATCGCCGGTCATCGGGATCGTCAGCACCGCCAGGTCGCCGGCCGGATTGACCTGCAACGTGGCCTTGTCGGCCAGGAAGGCGGTGTCGCCGGCCAGCGTTGTGCGGAGCCTTTCGATCGCCTGCGTCACCGGTGTCGACGCGATGGCGCCGTCAACCACCACGATGGCCTGCGAGATCGTGCCGGTGCGGAAATCGCGTTCGATCAGGTCAAAGCCGCGCCGGGCCGGCGACTGCGCGGGCAAGCTGTCAATGCCGGAGAAGCCGGTCTTCATGTCGAGCGCGGGCACGGCAAGGGCCAGCAGCAGACCGGTGGTGAGCAGCAGGCAAACCACCGGGAAACGGATCGCCTGGCCGGTCAGCCGATCCCACAGCCGGCCGTCGCCACCCCATCCGGGCAGTGGAATCCGCAACCGGTCGAGCCGGTCTCCGAGTACGGTTATCAGGGCCGGCAACAACGTGAACGATGCCAGCAGGCACAACAGCACCACGAGGATCGCGCCGGCCGCCAGGCTGCGGTAGACATTGGTGGGAATGATCAGCAGACCCAGCAGCGCCAGCACCACCGTGGCGCCGCTGTAGGCGATCGCATGGCCGGCCGAGGCAGTGGCCAGCGTCAGCGCGGCGTGCGGAGCCCGGGCGCTGGAGCGTTCCTCGCGGTACCGCGACAGCAGGAACAACGAATAGTCGATCCCCACCGCCAGGCCCATCATGACGATCATGTTGGTGACCAGGAAATAGGCCTGGATGAACGGGCCCGCCATGACGGTGATTGCCAGCGCCACCACGATCGCAGCCGCCGCGACCAGTATCGGCACCAGCGCGGCCACCACGGTCGCGAACACCACCAGCAACACCAGCAGCGCCATCGGCAAGCCGATCATGAGCTCCGCTTGCAGGTCCTGCTGTGCCAGCGCCTTGAACTCGGTCCCCACACTGGCGCGCCCGACCAGGTACCACTCGACGTCGGACGCAGCCGTGTCGCGGCTACCCAGGGCTTGCTGGATTGCTCCGATCGTGCGTTCGGGATCGCGCACCCGCATCGGCACCAGCGTGCTGTGGCGGTCGGCCGAGACCAGGGTGGCATCACCGCTGATGAAGTAACTCAGCGCCCAGACGATGGTGTTGCCCTGCAGGGCCGCCAGCCGATCGGCCGCGGCCTGCGCCTGAGCCTGGAAGCGCGGGTCATCGACGGTCATGCTGGGCGAATGCAGCACCAGGATTTCGTTGGGTTGGCCCGATTCCGGCCGATCCGCAAATCGCTGGCGCATCAAGGCCTCGGCGCGGCTCGAGCCGGAACCGTCGTAACGTTGCACCTGGGTCGAGAAGGCCGTGCCAGCGTGTTGAGCGATCAGCACCACGCCGACCAGCATTGCCGCCAGCCAGGCGGCGATCACCCGCCACGGATGCGCCAGGACCATGGCCATCAACCGATGGCGTTTTCCAGCAATTCTCATCGTCGCAAGGCGCCAGTGTGTGGCGCGCATGCCACGGACAGGTGTTTGCATCGCATGAATGCAAGTATCGTTCACGGCCTGGCCCGCGACGTGGCGGGCCGAGCCGTTTCGGAGGCTTTGGCCGCGCGTGTTCCAGCCAGCTTCTTCTGTAAGAAAATCGGGTCTTCATCGACCCGGACCCCGGGTGGTTTGGTGTGGCCACCGGCGGCCAGGATGTTTTTTTCGAGCTGATTTCCTTTGTTGCTTCGCGCTCCGGTTGACCCTATGCCCATTGCACCCCGCACCTTGATTCTGTTCAACCATGACTGGGACGCGATCGGGCATGCGGCCGCGGCCCGGGCCATGGGCCTGCAACTTGACAGCGTGGGGTTCGACCTGTTCAGTTTTCCGAGCAACGCGCGGCTGGCCTGGTTCGACACGGCGCGTTACGTCGACGCTTTGGCGCGGCGCGCCCGCGTGCGAGGTTGGCAGGCCGTCGTGTCGCACCACGAGCAGTTCGGTGCGCTGGCAGCGGCCTTGCTGGCCGAACGGTTGGGCTGGCCCGGAACGCCGGTGAATGCGATCCTGGCCTGCCAGCACAAGTATTACGCGCGCCAGGTGCTGCAGCAAGTCGCACCCGAAGCCAATACCGGGTTCGAGCTGCTCGATGTCGAATACGGCGCACCGATTCCGGACGGCCTGCACTACCCGGCTTTCGTCAAACCGGTGAAGGCGGCGTTTTCGGTGCTGGCGCGCCGGGTGGACAACCGGCAGCAACTGCACCTGCACACCCGGTTCGGCTGGTGGGAGTTGTGGGTCATCCGGCGCCTGGTCGAGCCGTTCGAACGCATGGTGCGGGCCCGCCTGGGCGCCCAGGTGCCAAGCGCGCACCGCATGTTGCTCGAGACGCCGGTGCAGGCTGAGCAGTACAACCTTGACGGTTATGTGTTCGACGGGCAGGCCCACGCGGTGGGTGTGGTCGATGCCATCATGTATCCCCACACCCAGGCCTTCATGCGGCACCAGTTGCCCACCCGCCTGGCGTCGGCGGTGCAGGCGCGCGCCCTGGACGTGGCGCGCCGTTTCCTGGCTGCAGTGGGGTTCACCCACGGCCTGTTCAATATGGAGTTCTTCCATGATGCGGCCACCGACCGGCTGACGGTCATCGAGTTCAACCCGCGCATGGCGTCGCAGTATTCCGACCTGTACCAGCGGGTGCTGGGGGTCGACTTGCACGCCATCGGGCTGGCGCTGGCCCATGGCCGCGACCCGACCACGTTACCGGTGGGTGTGCCGTCTGCCGGCGCGGCGGCAAGTTTTGTTTACCGGTCCTTGCGACCGGGTGACGCTGTAGTGATGCCCAGCGGGCCGCAACGGCTGGCCCTGCAGCAGGCCTACCCGGGCGCCATGTTGTTCGTGTATCCGAAGTCGGCCGGCTCCACCGCGCGCGACCACAAATGGCTGGGCAGTTACCGATACGGCATCCTCCATCTGGGCGGCCAGGACGAGGCCGACCTGCGCCGGCGTTGCGAGGTAGCCAGTGTGCTGATTGGTTGGCCCGCACCGTATGCCGACCTGCCGCTGGACGCACGGCAGCGTGGAGAGGGTGGGCATGCGTTGTCGCTGCCGCGTCCGGCGGTCGTGCCGGGAGCCGCCTCGTCATGACCCGGCGGCGCGTGATGCTGCTGGGCATCGCGGGCACGCTGGCAGGCTGCGCGTTCACGCCGAACCGCAACGAGGATGGGCCCGACGCGCCTCGCTCCATGCCGCTGCGCCGGCCGGTGCGCACCGCCTGGGTGCTGAGTTCGGGCGGGCCACGTGGATTCACCCATGTCGGCGTGCTCAAGGCGCTCGACGCACTGGGCCTGGCGCCCGACCTGATCGTTGGTGCGTCGGTCGGCGCGATGGTGGGCTGCCTGCGCGCATCGGGCATGGGTGCCGCAGCGATCGAGACCCTGGCGCTACAGCTCCAGCCGCTGGCCGTGGCGCGCCTGGCCTTGGGCCAGCCGGAGACCCTGAGCGGCGCGCCGATCGCCGAACTGGTGCGGCGCATGGCCCTGGTGCCGCGACTGGAGCAGATGCCCCTGGCCATGGCCTGCGTTGCGACGCGTCGCTCTGACGGCGAAGCGGTTGCTTTCACCGCGGGTGATGCTGGCCTGGCCGTGCAGGCCTCGGCTGCGATCGAAGGCCGGTTCACGCCGGTTCGCATCCACGGGCAGCAGTATGTCGACCCGGACTGGACCATGCCGCTGCCGGTGCGCCTGGCGCGGATGCTGGGCGCGCAGCGGGTGTTGGCAGTGGACGCCACCGTCCACCTGGACACCGCGCCGGCCCAGGCCGCGCGTTACCGCGATGCGGACCTGCGCAAGAAGGCGCTGGTCGACGCCGACGCGGCGCATGCCGACCTGGTGCTCAAGCCCGATTTCGGTTACTGGGTCAACCTGTCGCAGGAGTTTCGCGCACGGGCCATTGCGGCCGGTTACCGGGAGGTGTTGGCCCAGGCTGTTGCGTTGCGCCGATTGCACGAAGGGTGATGTCGGCGGTGCCTGCCACCGGATGGCCGGCACGGCAGGCTCAGGATGCCGCGGGAACCACCTGTGGCGCACCCGGCATCACCGGCAGGCTGCCGGCCGCGCGCCTGGCGTCCCACTGCGCTTGCAGGGCGGCGTCGCTTTGGTAGTGCGGCACCCGAAAGACCATGCGTTGGAGGCGTTGCAGCGGCGGGTTGCACCCGGCGACCTCGGCGTCCCAGTACTGGTGGGCGCGGCGGATGTTGAGCTCGGTATCCATCCCGAAATGGTCGCTCGACGACTGCCCACCAAATACATACAGGCGGCCACGGTAGATGCGCCAGGTGTTGGGGCCGCCACCACCGCCGCCGGGAATGGCGTAGTTGATGCCGTTGCTGCAATAACCGCCAAACTGCGGTATGTACTGCGCCGGGTTGCGTTCGAACGCGGTCTTGTGGGCCGCGCTAGCGAAGCGCCAGCGCACGCCGGCATGGTCGAGTTGCGTGGCCGCATCGCCCTTGACTGCGGTGGCCTGCATGAAATAGGCCACCGGGTCGTGCCCTTCAAGCATGACGCGTTCGACGCCGCCGAGGGTCACGGTGCGAAACGGTTCGCCCGGCTGCGACTGCGCCCATGCCGCGCCGGCCAGCGGCGTGCCTGCCAGGACGATCAACCACTGTCTGCGATGCAGGCCCATGCCAGGTTCCCCTTGTAGATGCCGCTGCCGATATATCCCATGCCCCACTGAGTGTTGTGCCACGTGAAACCGTCGCATTGGGCAGCCACGAGGCTCCAAGGTTGCCACAGATCGGCCGGTTTTGCGTTGTAGGGGCGGTTCTTCATCCAGGCCAGCAGGTTCAGCGGGCCCGTCCACCAGGGGAAGAACTTGATGCCTGCCATCGCGATGCGGGCCCCGGGCCGCGTCTGGCGCAGGATGTTGGCCACCGCCTGCGGTGTGCGGCAGATGTCGTGGGTGTAGTTGAACAGCACCGCGTCGGCCAGGGCGGGCAGGCGCACGGTCTCGGCCGATTCGTTGGCATGCCAGACGTTGGCCCAGCCCATCTGCTCGACCCGTGTGCGGGCGACGGCGAACATCTCGGGGCTTTGTTCGAACGCCAGTACCCGGCCCGCGTCGCCCACGCCCTCGCGCAGCAGCGGGTAACTCAGCCCGGTGCCGGCTCCGACATCCAGCACCGCCTGGCCGGGTTGCAGCTGCAGCAGGGCGACGGTGCGCCTGCGCAGCGGCATCGTGAACGCGGCCGAACGGTCGTAGCCGGCGGCTTTGTCCTTGTACAGCGCGATTGAGATTTCGTTGGGCGTCATGTTGCCACCGGCATCCGGGAGGTCGCATGCAGGCCGATGACACCGGTGACGATCAGCCCGATACACACCAGCTTGGCCGCGGTTGCCGGCTCCTTGAAATAGTAGATGCCGATCATCGCGGTAAGCACCGCGCCCACGCCCGACCAGACCGCATACACCACGCTCAGGCCCAGCACCCGGGTGACGAGGGTGACGAGCGTGTTGAGCGCGAACGACACTGCGTAGAACACGAAGATCAGCACCGACGGCGTGAGCCGGGTGAAACCTTTGGACAGGCGCATGCAGGTGGTGCCGGCGATCTCGAACAGGACGGCGCCGGACAACACGGCCCAGGCTTGGGCTTGGGTGAGAGTGATCATGGGGCGCGATTATCCTGGGGTGGGTGGAAGTGGTGTGCGGG
>CAZADK010000218.1:0-7338 GCA_964483855.1 uncultured Rhodoferax sp. | reverse complement strand
GACCCAGCCGCTGCCGATGACGCCGCTGCCCAGAGCGGCGAAAGTCTTGATGTCGGTCACGAATGCCATGAAGTTTCCTGTCGAACGGGTTGATACGCAGCTTGCGGCGAATCTCGAACTCAGGCGCGTGGCTTCAAGCCCATCGCCACCCGCCCCTGCGCCGGCGTCATCGGCCTTGCGCCCATGCACTCGATCAGCTTGCTCACCCGCTCGACCAGGCTGGCGTTGCTCGCCGGCACACCTTTGTCAAGCCACAGGTTGTCCTCCAGCCCGACCCGAACATGGCCGCCGAGCAGGATCGCCTGCGCCGCCATCGGCATCTGCAGGCGGCCGATGCCGAAACCGGCCCAGGTCGCGCCCACGGGCAGGTTGTCGACCATCGCCTTCATCGTCGTCGTGTCGGCCGGTGCGCCCCAGGGAATCCCCAGGCAGAGCTGGAACAGGGGGTTGTCCAGCAGGCCCTCGGCCATCATCTGCTTGGCGAACCACAGGTGGCCGGTGTCAAAAATCTCCAGCTCCGCCTTCACGCCCAGTTCGGTGATGCGTCTGGCGCCCGCCCGCAGCGCCGCCGGGGTGGACACGTAGATCGTGTCGCCATCGCCGAAATTGAGCGTGCCGCAGTCGAGCGTGCAGATGTCGGGCAGCAGCGCCTCGACATGCACCAGCCGCGCCAGCGGGCCGACCAGGTCGGTGGCCGAGCCGAAACGGGTCGGGTTCTCGCCCGGTCCGATCTCCAGATCGCCACCCATGCCGGCGGTCAGGTTGACCACGATGTCCGCGCCCGACTCACGGATACGCTCCATCACCTCGCGATACAAAGCGGTGTCGCGGCTGGGTTTGCCGGTCTGGGGGTCGCGCACATGGCAATGCACGACGGTGGCACCCGCCTTGGCCGCCTCCACCGCGGCCGCCGCGATCTGCCGCGGGGTCACCGGCACGTGCGGGTTCTTGCCGACGGTGTCTCCGGCGCCGGTAAGTGCGCAGGTGATGATGACGTTGTGGTTCATGCGGCGGGCCTTGGTGGTATTGCCTGGAAATGGCTGCGCCACGGAGTCGGTCCCCGCTGGTTCGGGGCGCCGGGCGCGCAACCTTTGGGCGAACTGTAGCGTGGCGCCGGTCGCTACAACCCATCAGCAACGACCATTCATTGACTGGCAGCGACCTGGGATTGGTGGCAGCGTGGGCGGCATGGCCTGTCGCCCAGGCGCATATCGACTCTGGCCCGGGTACAAGGTGAACGGCAGCGAGATGCCGTCTTGCTGGTTGCCGGCAATCTGCCTTGATGGCGGTGCTTCAGACCCGCGGTTCGCCTTGCAGATTCACGGTGATCGTGGGGCCGGGCTCCGTCGTCATCTGTACCCGGTGTTCCTGCCCGCGGAAGTTGTAGGTCACGTCCCACAATTCCGGGCGCGCCTGGTTCGGCGTGCTGGTGCAGCGCTGCACGTCCTGCGGCTGTGGCTGGCCATCACTCCCGACCTTGGAGCCGATCGCGCCACCGGCGATCAGACCGCCGATCGTGGCCAGGTCACGGCCGCGGCCGTTGCCGACCTGGTGACCCAGGATGCCACCAATGACCGCGCCGAGGACGGCCGCCGGTACGTTGGCGCCAGAGCGATCGCGCGCCACCTGGTCGCGCTCGACCCAGCAGCGCTGGTCGGGCGCTCCCACGACCGCGCGCACCTCCGTCACATTGGCCAGGTACAGCCGCTCATTGTTGCGCCGGCGCGGGTCATAGATCGTCACCGGTGGCATGCCCTGACGACGGGCGAAAACCTCTGGCTCGATTCCGACGACACGCGCCGACGAGACCTTGTCGTCAAGTCCCATTGCACGCAGCGACGGATAGTTGCCGGGGCGCAACACGACACAGGCACCAGCAAAACCACTGTCGGGGCAAATCTCCCACGGACCTCCGTAGACCTGGGCCGAAGAGGCGCGGTCGTTGAGACGGGACCGGCCAAAGTCGGTCTGCTCACCCTGGGTGGAGAACGAACGGCCACCAAACCCTTCCTGACCGAAGAAGACGACACGCGCCGGGTCAGCACCGGGACCGCGTTCACGCAACACGATACGCATCGAAGAAATGCGGTTGTCCAGACCCATCGCGGACAGCGAAGGATAACGGCCCGGACGCAGCACGGCGCAACGCCCGGCGTATCCATCTTCCTGGCAGACTTCCCACGGCCCACCGAAAACCTCCAGCGACGATATCCGCTGGTCGAAACCGGTGCGGCGCAGATCCGCGACGTCTTCCTGCGCCACCATGCTGCGCCCACCGAGACCCGGCCTTTCGTAGAAGACCAGCTTGACGGCCGCTGGGGCGGTAGCGACAGGTTGTGCCGGAGCCTCCACGCGGTTCACGGCCTGGGCCGAAGAGACCGCATTGTCCAGTCCCATCGAGCGCAAGGTCGGATATCTGCCGGGCCGCAGCACCATGCAGCGGCCACTGAACCGGATGTCGTCGCAGACCTGCCAGCGCTCGCCATCGTCACCCGAAACGATGACCGAAGAGGCCCTGTCGTTGAAGCCGAACTGGCCGAAATCGCCGATCGTTCGCCGTGTCGTGAAGGAATCGCCGTCGAAACCCTCGCGTTCGTAGAACGTGACCTGCGCGATGGCCTGGCTCGCAAGCGCCATGGCTGCGATGAATGCGATGTGTCTGCGTGGTGTTTTCATGATGATCCGATCAGTGAATGGATTGCGGTAGCGCTCAGTCTGGCGCGCTCGGTATGGCTGCGCCAGCGGACAAAGCCGCTCGTGCTGGTAGTTGCTGTCCTACTCCTGCCGCGGTTTGAACCATTGGCAGGACAGGCTGCGCGCACTTGGGCGCGCGGGGCGCGCGCACCATCAAAAGCAAGGTCCTGCTAAGCGTGCCATCGCACGGAAAACCGTGACCGCAGCGCGTATGGTGATTTGCAGTTACTGCCTTTGCGGCAGATTCGGCGCCTTCGGGCACAGCAACCGGGTCCAAGCATCCTCAGCGACCTGACGAGCCTTTCCATTCCATTCACCTGAAGGATCCACCATGAAATACCCCCATTTGCTAACGGTCCTTGCCGCCACCCTCACCCTGGGCGGATGAATGAGCTTCCCGGCTGACCCACCCGGACCCCAAGGCGCCACCGGCGCGACCGGCTACACCGGCGCCACCGGAGCAACGGGTGATACCGGCGCCACGGGATATACCGGCGCCACCGGTGCGAAAGGTGCTTCCGGCAGTGGCGGCACCGTGCTGATTGCTCCGACGCAATAAGCGCCGTGGGGCGAGGCCAGACACTCCGCGACCTTGGCCCCATGCCCGTCGAAACGCCAGCCCCGGGGGTCGGCCATCGTGCCGACCCCCGGTCGCTTGCGTGCACCACGCGCGTCATCCCGACCAACCTGAATGCCTGACGGTTTACCCACCATGATCCCGCCACGCCTCCGCTACTGGATACTGGCCATCGTCGTGTTGCCGCCGGTGTTTGCCGTACTTTTCATCGCACTGTTCGGCTGGAACTGGCTGCGCGCGCCGATCGAGCGCGCCGTGCTGGACAATACCGGCCGGGTGTTGTCGATTCAGGGTGACCTGGGCGTGGGCTGGGGCTGGCCGTTGCCGCACCTGCGCGCTGGCGGCGTGCACTTCGCCAACCCGGCGTGGGCCGGCGAACCGCGGATGCTGATCGCCGATGCGGTGGACATCACCATCGACCTGCCGCAGCTGCTGCGCGGTCGGCTGGTGCTTCCCGAGGTGCAACTGGGCGGCGCGATGGTCTTCCTCGAGCAAGGCAGCGACGGGCGCAAAAGCTGGTTGCTGGACCAGGGCCAGCAGGACGAGGACGCGCGTATCCGCATCGGCCGGCTGCGGCTGGACAACGCCACACTCGGGTTTGACGACGTGGCGGGCAAGACCCACATCCGCGCGAAACTCTCGACCCGCTCGGCTGCGGATTCGGCCGATGCGGACACAGATGTCGTGTTCAACGCACAAGGAACCTACCGAGGGCTGCGCATGAAAGCACAGGGCAGCGGCGGACCGGTGCTGGCCCTGCGCGATGACAGCACACCGTATCCGCTGATCATCGATGCCACTTTGGGACAGACCCGCGTACGCGCAGAGGGCAACATCACCAGTTTGCTGGAACCGACCGCGGTTGACATGCAGCTGGCGCTGAGCGGCGACAGCCTCGAGCAGCTATATGTGCTGCTGGGAATCGCGCTTCCCAATACCAGCGACTACGTGACGGCCGGGCACCTCGTCCTTGAAGGCAACCAGTGGCGCTACGACAAGTTTGTCGGTCGCCTGGGCCAGAGCGACCTGGCCGGCTCGGTGCAGCTTGCCATCGGCAGCGAGCGCCCGACACTGGTCGCTCAGTTGCAATCCGAAGTGCTCGACCTGACCGACCTCGGGCCGCTGATCGGTGCCCGCACCGGCAGCGTGGCGGCTGCGCGTCAGCGCACGGCTGCCGCGGCCGCGGCACCCCGGCGTGTGCTGCCCGACCTGCCATTCAACACCGAGCGCTGGAACAGCCTCGACGCCGAGGTGAGCCTGCATGCCAGCACCATCCGCCGTCGTGGCGCCTTGCCGCTGGACGCGCTGGACACCCATCTGAGCCTGCGCAATTCGGTGCTGACACTCGATCCGCTCGATTTCGCTGTCGCCGGCGGCCACTTCAAGGGTGTCGTGACGCTCGACGGCAGCCGCCGGCCGATCCAGGCACATGCCCGCATGCAGGCGCGCAAGCTGCAGATCGCCAGGCTCTTTCCGACCTTCGACCTGGGCAAATCCACGATCGGCCAGCTCGACGGCGCGTTCGATCTGGCCGGCTCGGGCGATTCGGTCGGGTCCATGCTGGCGGGCTCCAGCGGGTCGCTGAGCCTGGTGGTGGCCGGCGGCGAAGTCAGCCAGCTGATGATGGAGAAAGCCGGCGTGCACCTGTGGGAGATCCTGCAGTTGAGCCAGTCTGGCGACAGGCTCATCAAGCTGCGCTGCGCGGTGGCGGACTTCGACGTGCGCAAGGGTCAGATGCAGATCGAGGCCCTGGTATTTGACACCGCCGTGACGACCATCGTGGGCACGGGCAGCATCGACCTGGGGCGCGAGACGCTGGACATCACCCTGAACCAGAACACCAAGAACACCAGTCCACTGGCCTTGCGCAGCCCGATCCATGTGCGCGGCAGCCTGGCGTTGCCGGTGGTGGCGGTCGACAAGACCGCCGTGGCTGCGCGGGCCCTGGGCGCCATCGCGCTGGGATTGGTCAATCCGCTGCTCGCGCTGATTCCGCTGATCGACCCCGGACCGGGCAAGGACAGCGACTGCGCCGAGCTTGTGCGGCAGGCACGCGCGGTGTTGCCCAATGGAGCCAAGTCCGCGCCCGCCAACCGGAAGTGACATCACGGGCCGGGCTCAGGGCGGGCAGATGGCCAATGTCGTCTGCGCCTGGCCCGGGCCACGCATGCGTTGATGCAGCCCGACATTGTTCGGCAACGCCCGCATGATCTCGCCGCCGCTCACCCTGGACCACACCAAACCCGCATTCGGAACGAACCGGTCGTCACCCCGGACCTCACGATAAACCGCTCCGTACCAGATCGGCAATGGCGTTGCGGCGCCGCCCGAACGCAGAACCACGCCAGCGTCCCACAGGCGCAGCACCTCGCGCTCGGCGGGGCGTTCGGCATTCCAACGCACGAACGCCCATCGCCACTCCCGGCCCTGGTCGAACCGGGGTAATACCGGAAGTTCCTGCAGCGGTGATCGGGGCGCCAACCACGCAAGGGCGGATTGCGCGGACCACGGCGCCGCTGGCCGCCAGCCCGATGCACCCAGAACATGCTCGATCTCGTCGATGCCGCACGCCCACTGCAGGCTGAACCACTCTTCCCGATCTCCGGCAAGTTCCGATCGACGCGCCGGTATGCGGTGCCAACCATCGGCGAGCCAGTCTTGCGGGCGCATCGCCGTCGGCGCTGGTTGTGCAGCGGCATACCGCGCCAGATCGACGGCCGACTGCGTGATGATCGACCAGGCACCAAATCCGAACAGCGCGACCACGACCATCAACGACAGGACGCGGGGCCTGTAGCTCTCCTCGACGCGGCGCTGGGTGTAGACCATCGCCACCAGCGCGACCCAGGCCGCGCCAAGGCTGACGCCACCGACGACATCGGACATCCAGTGGGCGCCGAGGTACAGGCGGGAGAACGCGACCAGCGTGACGTAGACGGCACAGGCGATCGCGAAGGACATCCGTACGGCGCTCGACTGGCCACGCGACAGCAAGAAGGTCAGAAAGCCGGCAATGACCGTCGTCGCTGCGGCATGGCCACTCGGAAACGAAAACTGCTCATTGCCCATGTACAGGTCGAGCGGGCGACCGCGCCCCAGTGTGAACTTCAACACCTGTACCAGTGTCTCGGCAAAAGCTACCGCGCCAAGCCAGTACCCTGCGGTGCGCCAGCTGCGGTGCCAGGCCAGCCAGACGGCGACCACAACGACCAGCGGCAACAGAACGCCGACACCACCCATGGCAGTCGTCGCGACCATCAACCCGTCGATGACAGGCGAGCGCAAAGCCTGCAGGAACCGGAACACTGACAGGTCGGCCTGTACCAGCGGGTCGCCGGTCAACACATCTTCGACAACACCCAGAAACAGCCATGCCGCAGACAGCAGCAACAGTGAGAGAACCAGCATGGCGTGCGAATCCGGTCGTGCGGGATCCAGCAGCGCCAGCGATACCCGTGCCGCCACTGAACGCCGGCCCTGCAGTCGTGCGACGGTCCGATCACGCAGCCGTTGCAGGCGTGGCACCGCAAAGAGGATCGACAGGGACGTGAGCTTGACCGCGACCCAGATCAGCACCCCCAGCAGCAACACGATGACCGCCAGGCGCCCGCTCACGGCTTCGGCGACCGATACCGACGCGCCGAACAACACGCCCGGCAAAATATGTGCGGGCGCCCACAACAACGCTGACAGCACGTTGACCGGATAGAAATGGCCGCGCGGCATCTGGAACAAGCCCACCAGCAGCGGGACGAACGCGCGCAGGGGGCCGGCAAAACGGGCCATCACAATACTCTTGCGGCCGTGCCGGCAAACAAAGGCTTCGCCGCGCGCCCATGTGGGTGCCCAGTGCCGCAGCAACCCCCATGTCCTGACCTGCGCCTGCCGCGCGCGTCCAAGTTCATAACTGAGCGCATCGCCCAAGGTGGCGCCCAGGACTGCCGCCGTCAAGGTTGTCCAGAGATCGACCGAACCCGCGTCGATCAGCACGCCGGCACCGAACATCACGAGGGTGGCCGGCACCAGCGTCCCGACGATGGCAAGCGACTCGGCGCAGGCGACCAGGA
>CAZADK010000217.1:6374-7339 GCA_964483855.1 uncultured Rhodoferax sp. | reverse complement strand
CACATGGAGGCCCGCCAGGCCCGCTTCGATTTCCACGGCCGCGTCGCCCTGGTCACCGGTGCTGCCAGCGGCATCGGCCGCGCCACCGCCGCGCTGTTCCTGCGCAGCGGCGCCAGCGTGGTGCTGGCCGACATCCGCGTCGACGCGGCCGCGGACGCTGCACGGGAGATCGACTCTGGCGGCCAGCACACGCTGGCAGTGGCGTACGACGCCGCTGCCCCCGCCGATGCGCAGGCCCTGGTCGAAGCCTGCATCGCCCGTTTCGGCCGGCTCGACTACCTGGTGCCGGCGGCCGCCATCTACGAAGACCAGCGCCTCGGCGGCATGTCGGGCGCGCAGTGGGAGCGCACCATCGGGGTCAACCTCAGCGGCGTGTTCTACCTGGTGCGCAACGCGATCGATCATCTGGCCCACGGCGGCGCCATCGTGCTGCTGTCGTCGATGTCGGGCCATACCGGCGGCAGCGTGGAACACGGGCACTACGGCGCGACCAAGGGCGCGCTGGTGTCGCTGACGCGCACGCTGGCGCGCGAACTCGGGCCGCGCATCCGGGTCAACGCGGTCTCGCCCGGCGTCATCGACTCGCCGATGGTGGCGCGCCGGTTGTCCGCCGGGGCCGATGAGATCATCCGCAACACGCCGCTCGCGCGCCTGGGCCGGCCCGACGAGGTTGCCAGCCTGATCGCCTTCCTGTGCAGCGACGCGGCCAGTTTCATCACCGGCGAGGCGGTGCTGGTCACCGGCGGCCTGTTCATGGGCGGCTGAGCGCATGGGCGGCTGAGCGCATGAGCGGCTGAGCGGCTGAGCCCGGGCTCTCATGGCCCGTGCACGCAACCGATAGACCGACAGGAGGAACACGCCACATGAACAATCCGTTTTCTTTGCAGGGCCGGGTCGCGTTGGTCACCGGCGCCTCGCGCGGGCTCGGTGCCGGCATGGCGCTCGGACTGGCCCAGGCAGGCGCC
>CAZADK010000217.1:0-6364 GCA_964483855.1 uncultured Rhodoferax sp. | reverse complement strand
GGACGCGACCGGGAATCGCTGCAGGCACGCCAGCAGGAGATCGCCGCTGCAGGCGGACAGGCCAGCATCGCCCCCTTCGACGTCTGCCGGCGCGCCGACGCGGACGCCGCCATCGACGCGATCGAGGACGCGCACGGACACCTGGACATCCTGATCAACAACGCGGTGACCGGCGTGCCGCGCGACTTCTTCGACATCAGCGACGACGACTGGCGCCTCTCGCTCGACTCGGCACTCGATGCCTGTTTCCGCCTGTCGCGCAAGGCTGCCGCCGGCATGGTGACGCGCGGCTGGGGCCGCATCGTGATGATCTCGTCGGTCAACGCGCGTATCAGCCGCGGCACCAACACCGCCTACATCACCGCCAAGGCCGGACTCGAAGGGCTGACCCGTGGCATGGCCGTGGAACTGGCGGCCAAGGGCGTCACCGTCAACGCGATCGCACCCGGCTACATGGCCACCGACATCAATACCGAATTCCGCGCCGACCCACAGCGCTACGAATGGATTCGCATGCGCACGCCGATGCAACGCTGGGGCACACCGCAGGACCTCGCCGGTGCCGCCGTGTTTCTGTCTGGCGACGCCTCCGGCTTCATCACCGGGCAGACGCTGGTAGCAGACGGAGGGATGACGATCGCAATCTGAGCGCAACCGCTTGAGCGCAACCGCTCAAAAAACCGCGTGGTCCCCGCGCTCGACCGCGGTCTCGCCGCGCACGAGGCGGGCGTAATAGTCGAACAGGGTCTCGCGCCCTGCCGACGGGGTTGCGGCGGCGTCATAGCGGCCGGTTTGCGGGTTGAGCACCAGCATCGACTCGGTCGCGTAGTAGCGGCCAATGCGCGCGAGCTCGGCCTTCTCGGACAGCGCCGGCACCACGCGCCCGGCTGCGCCCAGCACGGCGATGATCACGTCGAGCAAGCGCACCGGCACCTGCTTGAAGCGCGCAGGGGTGCCCAGCAGCGCGAACAGCCGCTCGCCTTGCTCGCGCGGCGTAATGGCATCGCCCGGGCCGCCGATCGGCAGGATGCGGTTGTGCCGCTGCGGGTGGTCGATGCACTCGGCGAGGTAGTTGCCCAGGTCGTCGTCGCCAATCGGCTTGCAGGCGGTGAGCGTGCCGTCGCCAAATACCAGGAACGGCTTGCCCGCGCGCACCCGCTCGACCTGGCCCGACAGCGACTTGAAAAACGCCGTTGCCCGCACGATCGAGTAGGACACGCCGGATTCGATCAGCGTCTTCTCGAACGCGAGCTTTGCACGCTGGAACGCGAGTACCGGCTTTTGCACGCAGATCGCCGACAACAGAACCACCTGCGTCACGCCCGCGGCCTGCGCCGCAGCAAGTGCGTGCACATGCGCCTGGTGGTCGATCGCCCATGCGTCCCTAGGCGCGCCGGTGCGCGAGGCCATGCACGAGACCAGCACATCGAAGCGCTCGCCGCGCAAGCCGTCGCGGGCAAGCGATGCCGGGTCTTGCACGTCGCCGGTGCGCAACTCGGCGCCGGCGAGCAGCGCAGCCGGGCGCTCGGTCGCCGCCGCACCACGCAGACCGGATCGGGGCCGCAGGAAACACACCACCTCGTGCCCACGCCGCAGCAGTGCGCGCACCGTCGCGCGACCGATCGTGCCAGTGGCGCCAAGGACAAAAACGCGTCGCCGAACTGCAGCGCCGTTCATGCCACCCATCGGGGCGTATCCGTCCATCATCATCGTTGGGCGCTGCGGTTTTCCGAGCGCATCCTTGCGGGCGGGGTTTCCCACCGCGCCGGAGCGGTCTCCCACCGCGTGGGCGCGGCTTGCCGGCTTGCAGGCGCTGTTTCAAGACCCCCCGGGTCCAGATTCCGGACCGGCGGCTGTCGTGGGGGGTCGATGGCGATGGCCAGAAATCGGGTCATGAAGGATCTCGATGGGCTTGGGGATTGACACAATTTTACGTAAGGCTCAAGTGACACGAGAATACGGGTATGTCTCAGCACCCCCCACCACCCCAGTCTCCTGTCCAACGCCCCACCGCGATCGTCACCGGCGCATCTTCCGGTGTCGGCTTGTATGCCGCGAAATCGCTTGCCGCGCGCGGCTGGTTCGTGGTGATGGCCTGCCGCGATCTGCAGAAGGCTGCCCGCGCCGCCCGCGAGCAGGGCATCGCGGCCGAAAACCATGCCCTGCTGCCCATCGACCTGGGCTCGCAGCGCAGTGTGCGCGCCTTCGTCGAGGCTTTTCACGCACTGGGCCGCCCGCTGCAGGCGCTGGTCAATAACGCTGCCGTTTACCAACCGCGCCTGAAGTTGCCGATGCGCTCGCCCGAGGGCTTCGAGATCAGCGTGGCCACCAATCACCTCGGACACTTCCTGCTCAGCCTGCTGCTGCTCGACGACCTGCGCCGCGCCAGCAACCCCGGCGGGCGTCTCGTCACGCTGGGCACGGTGACCGCGAACTCCGAGGAATTCGGCGGCAAAGTGCCGATTCCCGCGCCGGCCGACCTGGGTGAGTTGCAGGGCCTGGAGGCCGGGTTCCAGGAGCCGGTGGCGATGATCGATGGCAAACCGTTCAAGCCGGGCAAGGCCTACAAGGACAGCAAGCTGTGCAACATGATCATGAGCCGCGAACTGCACCGCCGCTACCACGCCAGTACCGGGATCGTGTTCAACACGCTGTATCCGGGCTGCGTGGCCGACACGGAACTATTTCGCGACACTCCCAAGGCCTTCCGGGTGATCTTCCCCTGGTTCCAGAAGAACATCACGAAGGGTTACGTGACGCAGGAACTCGCCGGTGACCGCGTCGCGCAGGTGGTGGCTGACGCCAATTTCGCGCAGTCCGGCGTGCACTGGAGCTGGGGCAACCGGCAGAAGGAAGGCCGCGCCGCCTTCGCGCAGCCGCTGTCGGCCAAGGCCAAGGACGAAGCCCGCGCGAGCCGACTGTGGGCCCTGAGCGAACAGCTTGTCGGTATCGCATGAGGGCAGCAACCACACAGCTGCGCGCCAGCGCGGCGCGGCGCTGGCCGGCATGGTGGCCGTGGCTGGTGGCCGCGTTTGCGCTGCTCGCCATCGCAGTTGGCGTGGCGCGGCTCGAGGGCCTGTCCGACGGTGTGGCGGTCGAGAACCAGCGGCTGGGTACGACGCCGGTCACCGTGTTCCGCCCGGCACCCAGCACAGCCGCTGCGCCGGTGGTGCTGATCGCGCACGGTTTCGCCGGCTCGCAGCAGCTGATGCAGCCCTTCGCGCTCACGCTGGCCCGCAACGGCTATGTGGCGATCACCTTCGATTTCCCTGGCCACGGCCGCAATGCTGCTCCGATGCGCGGTGGCCTGGCCGATCAGGACGCGAGCCTGCGCACGCTGATGGCCTCGATGTCCGAGATGGGTGCGTTCGCACGCGGCCTGGCCGGCGCGGGTGGGCACTACGCGGTCATCGGGCATTCGATGGCATCGGACATCATCGTGCGTCACGCTCAGGCCGACCCGGCGGTGCGAGCGAGTGTCGGTGTCTCGATGTTCGCGCCGAGCATCGAGGTTGACACGCCAGGCGACAGCCCGCGCAACCTGCTGGTCGTCAGCGGCGCGCTCGAGCCGCAGATGATGGCCAACGAGGCGCTGCGCGTGATCGGCCGTGTGGCCGGACCCGACGCAAAGCTCGACACCAACTATGGCCGCTTCGACGACGGCACAGCGCGGCGCGCGACTCTTTCGCCTGGAGTCGAGCATATCGGCGTGTTGTACAGCGCGCATACCCAGGCCGAAACTCTCGCGTGGTTGAACGCCGCCAATGGACGCCCGAACGCGCCGCAGCCGTTCATCGACGCACGCGGATCGGCGCTCGGTCTGATGCTGCTCGGCGTGGTCGCGCTCGCGTGGCCGTTGTCACGACTGCTTGCGCGCGTGACGCCAGTGGACGGGGATACGGTCGCTGTGCAGCGTCGTGCCTGGTGGCGCTGGCGCGGACAGGCTCCGCTGACCTTGATCCCCGCGCTGGCCACACCCTTGCTGCTGTGGAAGCTGCCAAGCGACCTGCTGCCGATCCTGCTCGGCGACTATCTGCTGCTGCACTTCGCGCTTTACGGACTACTCACCCTCGGCGGGCTATGGCTGCTCGGCCAGCGGCCCACGCGCCTTGCACCTGGACAGGTAGCAGCGTTTGCCGTTGCGGTGCTATCTGTCACAGCCTATGCGCTGCTCGCCGTCGGTGTGCCGGTCGACCGCTACCTGTTCAACCTGCAGCCCGAGTCGGTGCGAATGCCAATTATCCTGGCGCTGTGCGTTGGAACGCTGCCGTACTTCCTGGCGGACGAATGGCTCACGCGGGGCACCAGCGCGCCGCGCGGTGCCTACGTCGCGAGCAAGCTCGCGTTCCTCGTCTCGCTCGTACTTGCGATCGCGCTGAACCCGCAGCGCCTGTTCTTCCTGGCGATCATCGTGCCGGCGATCCTGCTGCTCTTTGTCATCTACGGTCTGTTCAGCCGCTGGGCGCTTGCCGGTACGGCGAACCCTGCCGTGGCAGCGCTGGCCAATGCGCTGGCCTTTGCCTGGTTCATCGCTCTGACGTTTCCGCTCGTCGCTTGATGTCCGCCGCACAAGCGCCCGTGCACACGGCTTTTACGGACGTTTCCTATCCGTCTTGAATTGCGCCTATAGCCACCGCTCTGGTCCAAAATATGCTCCAATTGGATTCCAAATAGAATCCAGGTGGAATAAATGCCAAAAAACAGCCTGCTGGACTCAAGGCAGCGTTCAGGCGAGACGGAGAAGATGACGGTCAACGTCGGCGTGGTCGATCTGGGCCACGTGGACCTGCTGGTGCAAGAAGGCTTCTACTCGAATCGATCCGACCTGGTTCGCACTGCGCTGCGCAATCAACTCGCGCTGCATGCCGACACGGTCAAGCAGACCGTGTCGCGCCGCACGCTGACGGTTGGCCTGCAGCACGTCAGCCGCGCCGACCTCGAGAACGCGGTAGCTGCGGGCCAGCGACTCAAGGTGCAGGTTGTCGGGCTCGCACGCATCGCAGACGATGTCACGCCTGAACTGGCGCGCGCCGCGATCGAATCGGTGACCGTCCTTGGCGCGTTTCAGGCCAGTTCCGCTGTGCGACGGGCCTTGTCCGACCGCATGTATTGATCCTGTCCCCCATCCCACCAAACACCCCATGAAAAACCCCTTCAACATTCGCGCACCGTCGTTCGACGCCGATGCGATCAACGAAACGATCCGGCGTGCGCTGGCATCCGCAGGACTCGACACGAAGTCAGGCCCGATGCACGAAGTGACCGAAACCATCCGGCGCGCACTGGCGCCAGCAGATACCGCGTCAACCGAACGCGCCATGTCCGCCAGCGAGGACGTCATTGATGTCGTGGCCTGCGTCGTCGACGAACCGGAGCTGCGAGAGCAAGCGTCAAAGCGCCGGCTGCCGACGGACCAACCGCAGGCGACCGGCACATTCGAGACGCACGAATTCAGCAACCGTGCCGGTACACGGGCCTACAAGCTCTATGTCCCGGCCCGGGTCGGTCACTCGCCGCCAATGTTGTTGATGCTGCATGGCTGTACCCAGTCCGCCGATGACTTCGCCATGGGCACACGGATGAACCAGCTGGCCGAGGAACATGGCTTTGTGGTGGTCTATCCAGAGCAGGCCACCAGCGCGAATCCATCAAAGTGCTGGGGCTGGTTCCATGCGCAAGACCAGGTGCGGGACGGCGGCGAACCGTCTCTGATCGCCGGAATCACCCGTGCGGTGGCCGAGCGACAGGGCATCGATCCGCGTCGCATTTTTGTCGCGGGACTGTCGGCCGGCGCCGCCATGGCGGTGATTCTCGGCGAGACCTATCCGGAGCTGTTTGCAGGTGTTGGCGCACATTCGGGATTGCCGTATGGCTGTGCACAGGACATTCCCTCTGCATTGACCGCAATGAAGGGGGGACGCAGCGGGCTTGCAGGCGTCAGGAACACTGCAGGGTCCACGCAAGCACCCCGTGGCAAGCTTGCATGCGCCGTGCCGATCATCGTCTTCCACGGCGACCGGGACCATACCGTTCAGCACGCCAACAGTAACGAGATCGTCCGGCAGGCTGCGCACGCTCATGCGGCGCAGGTCGGGGTCGGGGACGCGCTCGCGCGCATCAGCACCGAAAGCGGAACGTCCCTGGGCGGGCGCCGCTACAGCCGAGCGGTGCATGTCGACGCCGAGGGGCAGCCCCATATCGAGGCCTGGACCGTGCATGGTGCCGGCCACGCATGGTCTGGCGGCAGCGCGAGCGGCAGCTTCACGGACGGCAAGGGCCCGGATGCATCGGCCGAGATGGTGCGCTTCTTCCTTGCGCTGCGTCGCGCCGGCTCCGCATGATGGCGGTGCCGCCAGACCATGCG
>CAZADK010000216.1:0-7357 GCA_964483855.1 uncultured Rhodoferax sp. | reverse complement strand
TACCTGGCCCATGTGCGCGACGGGCTGGCCACGTTGCAGAAGTTTCCAGGCCGAAGCGGTGCAGGCAGCAGCAAGCGCAAGCTGCGCCTGGCCGTGACGCCGACGTTTGCGCGCTCCATCCTGATTCCGCGCCTGCGCCAGTTCACGGAGGCCTATCCGGAAATCGACGTCACGCTGCAGGTATCGATTCCGCTGCTCGACGTGGTGGCCGAAGACGGTGACCTGACGGTGCGTTTCGGCACTGGCCGGTATGCCGATGTGGAACACCTGTGCCTGCTCAAGGACGAAGTCACGCCGCTGGCCGCGCCGGCCTTTGTGCGCGAACACGGGCCGTTCGAATCGCCGCAGGACCTCGAACGGGCACCGCTGCTGCGCAGCCCACTCGAGCCCTGGCGCACCTGGTTCGGCGCCCATCAGCTCGACTGGCCGGAACCGTTCGAAGGTTCGCAGTTCAACGACATCGGCCTGATGTGCGACGCAGCCGCCGCCGGCATGGGCGTGGGCCTGATCCGGCTCAAGCTCGGCGCGCCGTGGCTGGACAACGGCACGCTGGTGCGGCTGTACGACCGCGACGTGCCCAGCCCGCACGCGCACTACCTGTGCTGGCGCGCGGGCACGATGGAGCGCTGGGAATGCGCGGCGTTTTCGCAGTGGTTGCAAAAGAGTATCGGGACGGTCGGGTAGGCTTCGTCTTTGGCCAGGTCACTGGGCCAAGGGCCCGCTAACAATTGTTGGCGCAGACAGAATATGCCAGGTGGCGAACGGGCACATTGAACTTCTCGATCAACCAGGTTCCCGAGGGCGCAGGCCAGCTTCGACACCTTGGCGTCAAAAGTGATGCAGTGCGGGGGTTCACCGGCTCACCCGCCACCACACGCCCGCACCGTCGTCGCCCCCGCCACAATCGGCACCCAAACCGTCAGGCGTCGGCAGACCCCATGGACACACAACTCGTAATCCGGCACAAACTCCGAACGCGCCAGCACGATCTCGCGCCGCCATGGGTCGGCAAGACGGTAACGCCACACCCCATCGACCAGCGTAGAACCCTCGGGTGGCTCCATGCCGGCACCGGAGCCGCGGATACGCGCCTGCGACAAATGCAGCCAGGGGCCCACGACTTCGTAGTCCTCGGCCCATTCGATCTTCTCGATGGAGTGTTGCCAGCGCAACGTGAACTGGCTGGTTGGCAGCTGCACCTGCAAGCTGCCGGCGACCAGGCACAGTGCCGCCAGCAGTGCCATGACTCAGGACCACCTCAAACCGGTCGGGCGACGGTCTGCTTGAACCGCCGCGCGCGCAAGCCGTGCCAGACCACCAGCACCAGCGCCATGCCCAGACCGATCTCGTCGGATATCGGCAATGCCGCCACCAGGAATGCCGCCGCGACAAACGCCCACAGCCGCTCGAACCAGTTCAGCGGCGCGAGCCAGAAGCCGATCGCGGTTCCGCCCCACAACGCGATCGCGATCAGGGCCTTGAACACGACGTAGCCGGTGTCCCACCAGGTGCCGCCCTGCAGCATCAGTGCCGGTGCATACACCGCCATGTAGGGCACGATGAAACCGGCGATCGCCACCCGCATCGCCTGCAGGCCGATCTTCATGCCGCTTTCCCTGGCGATTGGCGCCGCGGCGAACGCAGCCAGCGCCACCGGTGGCGTCAGGTCGGCCATGATGCCGAAATAGAACACGAACATGTGCGAGACGATCAGCGGCACGCCCAGTTCCAGCAGCGCCGGCGCCGCCAGCGAGCTGGTGATGATGTAGTTGGGAATGGTCGGAATACCCATGCCCAGCACCAGGCACACCAGCATCGTCAGCAGCAGGCTCAGGAACAGGCTGTTCTGCCCGATCTGGATGATGTACCCAGCAAGCAGGGTCGCCGATCCGGTCAGCGTCAGGATGCCGATGATCACGCCCACCAGCGCGCAGGCGACGCCCACCGGCAAGGCGTGACGAGCACCGTCGGCCAGCGCATGCAGGGCAACCTTCAGCGTGGCCTGGCCACCCTTGGCAAACCACAATGCTGCCGCCATCACCAGCGCCAGACCGATGATGGCCTGGATGCCGTATTGGAAGAAACTCGACGCTGCCAGCCCGATCAGCACCCAGAAGATGATCTGCAGCGGCCGGCTGCCGAAGTTCTTCGCCAGCGCCGCGCCGAAGATCAGCACCACGGTGAGCGCCAGCCCGACCATGCCGGAGAACAGCGGCGTGAAACCGGCAAACAGCAGGTAGACCAGCACCGCCAGCGGCAGGATCAGGTACCAGCGCAGCCGCATCGCGGCCCAGGGGTCAGGGCATTCTTCCTTGGGTATGCCAACCAGGCCGGCACGACCGGCTTCGAGGTGCACCATCAGGAACGCGGTGATGAAGTACAGGATGGCCGGGATTGCCGCCGCCTTGCAGATCTCCAGGTAGGGCACGTCGATGGTCTCGGCCATGATGAAGGCCACCGCACCCATCACCGGCGGCATGATCTGCCCGCCCATGCTCGACGTCGCCTCGACACCACCGGCGAATGAGGCCTTGTAGCCGAAACGCTTCATCAGCGGGATCGTGAACTGTCCGGTAGTGACCACGTTGGCAACACCCGAGCCGTTGATGGTGCCCATCAGGCCCGACGACACCACCGCCACCTTGGCTGGCCCGCCCTTGGTATGGCCGAACAGGCCCAGCGCGAAGTCGGTGAACAGCGTGATCATGCCGGCCTGCTCGAGGAAGGCGCCGAACAGGATGAACAGAAAGATGTAGGACGACGACACATAGGTCGGCGTGCCGTAGATGCCTTCGGTGCCGAAACCCAGTTGCGACACGATCTGGTCCAGCCCGTAACCCCGGTGTGCGAGGTCGCCGGGCAGGTATTGCCCGAACAGGCCGTAGAGCAGGAACACCAGGCAGATCAGCGGCAACGCGAAACCCATGATGCGCCGCGCCGCCTCGAACACCAGCACGATGGTCAGGATGCCCACCACCATGTCGGGGTTGGTCATCTCGCCGGCGCGTTGCACCAGGTCGGCCTCGAACACCCAGTGGTACAGACCGGCGGCAAACCCCGCGATACCGATGCCCCAGCCGAAGGCGCGCTGGCGCAGCGGCGGGTGCAGCACGAACACCACCCAGAGCAGGAACCCCACGTGCACCGCGCGCACGATCGAACTCGACAGCGGGCTGAACGCCGCGGTGATGATCTGGAAGGTCGAGAAGACGATCGCAACCCAGAACAAGGCGCCGGCAAATGCCGGCGCGTGACTCTCGGTTACGTGCAGTACGGCGGGCTTTCCGTCCGACGTACCCGGCACGTTGCTGGCCATGGTTGCGATCAGCGGCTTACTTCATCAATCCGGTTTCGCGGTAATACTTCTCGGCGCCCGGATGGAAGGGCACCGGCGTACCGGTGGTCGCACCCTGCTTCGTGATGCCCCGGGCGGCGGCATGCGCAGCCACCATGGTGTCGAGATTCTCGAACATCGACTTGGTCATCTGGTACACGACGTCGGCGGGAACCCCTTCATGCGAGACCAGGAAGTTCTTGATGGCTGCAGTGGGCACATCGGCCGTCTGGCCGGTGTAGGTGTTGGCGGGGATCATCGACGACTGGTAGGCTGCGTCACCGACCTTGGCCACGACATCGGCCGCGATCGGCACCACGACGATCTTGATCGACGTGGACAAATCGCGGATCGAGGCCACGCCCAGTCCGGCGGACTGCAGCGTGACGTCGAGCTGGCGGTTCTTCATCAGCTCGACCGATTCGCCGAACGCCAGGTATTCGACCTTGGCGAAATCGCTGTACGACAGGCCGGCCGCCTTGAGAATGGCACGGGCATTGAGTTCGGTGCCCGACTTGGGCGCGCCGACCGAGATGCGTTTGCCCTTGAGGTCGGCCATGGTCTTGATGCCGGATTCGGCATTGGCGACGATCTGGATGTAGTTGGCGTAGACGCCGGCCACGGCACGCAGCTTCTTGAGCGGCGTGGCAAAACCGGCTTCCTTGTCGCCGTTCCAGGCGTCGGACAAGGCATCGCCCAGCGTCAGCGCGATCTCGCCGCGGCCGGCTTGCAACAGGTTCAGGTTCTCGGCCGAAGCCTTGGTCGACTGCACGGTGACCTTGAAATCGGGCAGCACCTTGCCGTAGATCTGCGACAGCGCCACGCCCAGCGGGTAATACACGCCACTTTGTCCGCCCGTCAGGACGTTGACGAATTTCTGCTGCGCGCGCGCCAGCGGCGTCAGTGACAACGAGGCGGCGCCGATGGCGCCCAACACGACGCAGCGGCGTGCGATCGGGGTCTGGTTCTTGAACATGGACTCTCCTGGAAATCGAATGAAAATGCAATCCGCGTCGCAACGCGTGATGTGACAAAAACTTTAGCATGGGTCTCTCGCCAGCGAATCGGGAATTACCCGCTGGCCCCGATGGAGCGGCCCGTGCGGCAGATCACGGCTTTTCGACCAGCGGCAAGCCAGCAGCTTCCCAGGCCGTTATGCCGCCCCGCAGGAAACGCGCGTGAAACCCCGAAGCGCACAACACACGTGCGGCATTGCGGCTGACTTCGTGTCCGTGCGCACAGTAGACGACGATGTCCCTGCCTGCCTCCAGCGTGTATGACCAATCGGCGATCGCATCCGGGTCGCCGCGCAATGCGCCAGGCAGCGTGTGACGCGACAGTGCAAACGCGGCTGCGCGGCGCACGTCGATCACCAGCGCGCCCCCGATGCCAGCCGGCTCGACCCCCAGGCCCTCGGTGTCTTCGTCGTGTGAATGCATGTTCATGACATTATTTTCAATGCAGTAGCGAAGGCAACAACTGTGTGGCGCCCAGTCCCGCCAGCGCGCAGACCGCAATCAGGCTCATGACGCCGACCTTGAACCGGAACAACGCCAGCACCGCCAGAACCGTGATCGCAGCGGCCACCGCGTCGAACGGTCCGGCAAAGCCCTGCGGCCACCAGACATGCCAGGCAAAAAACAGCGCCAGGTTCAGGATCACGCCGACCACCGCGGCAGTGATCGCCGTCAGCGGTGCGGTGAACGCAAGTTTGCCATGCGTGGTCTCGATCAGCGGGCCACCGGCAAAGATCAGCACGAACGAGGGCAGGAAGGTGAAAAACGTGACCACGGTCGCCGCCAGCGCCCCGCCCAGGAACGGCGCATCCGGTCCGAGCACCTGGCCAAGCCAGCCGCCGACAAAACCGACGAAGGCCACGACCATGATCAAGGGCCCTGGCGTGGTCTCGCCCAGCGCCAGGCCGTCGATCATCTGCGTCGCCGACAACCATTGATGGTGTTCGACCGCACCCTGGTACACGTAGGGCAAGACCGCGTACGCGCCGCCAAACGTCAACCACGCCGCCTTGGTGAAAAACCAGCCCATCTGCGCCAAGGTGGATTGCCAGCCCCAGAGCAGGCCCAGCAGCACCATCGCAGCCACCCACAGGCCCAGCGCCAGCACCAACAAGCGGATCAGCGGGCCGCGCGCGAACCGGGCATGCCGGGGCGTCGGTGTGTCATCGTCGATCAACGCAGGGCCCCCGCTGGCATCGTCGGCCCCATGTCCGCCTCCCAGGGCGAATGCGGCTGGCCGGGTTTGCCCGCCGACGTATCCGATCAGCGCCGCACCCAGCACGATGGCCGGAAACGGCACCCGCAGCACAAAGATGCAGACAAACGCCAGTGCGGCGACCGCCCACAACCAGCCGTTTTTCAGAGCCCGGCTGCCAATGCGCCAGGCCGCATGCAGCACGACCGCTGTCACTGCCGGTTTGATGCCATAAAAAATGCCGGCCACGATCGGCAACTGGCCGTAAGCCATGTAGACCCACGACAACCCGACCAGGATGAACAACGACGGCAATACGAATAACCCGCCGGAGACCAGCCCACCCCAGCGCCGGTGCATCAACCAACCAATATAGGTGGCCAGTTGCTGCGCCTCAGGGCCTGGCAGCACCATGCAGTAGTTCAGCGCGTGCAGGAAACGTTTCTCGCTGATCCAGCGCCGGCGCTCGACCAGTTCCGTGTGCATGATTGCGATCTGTCCGGCCGGGCCGCCGAAACTGATGAAGCCGAGCTTGAGCCAGAACCAGAACGCCTGGGACAGGCTGACGGATGGTGGCGCCGCCGCGGCTGCCGACCCGGAGCCTGGAGAGATCGAATCGGTCATGCCAAGCCATAACATCTCAACGGACTTGAAGGGTGTCGGCCGCGCTGGCCCGGTCAGCGCGCCGCAGCAGACAGAGTATGACCTGACTTGATGGCTCCAAGGGCATCCATCGCCGGCCGGTCCATTTCCATGACGCACGTCATTGGTTTGCAGCGCCCCGCCGATGCCCCGGCAAGGCCATGACCCGCAGCCCACGGGACCGGTTTCACGGACACCTGTAAATTTGTTCAGCCCGCCGCGCGACCCAGGGCACTATCATGATTGCGGCCCAACACACAGGAACCCGACGAGCCATGCCTGACGCAGCCACGATCGCCGAAACCGCCCCCGGGCGCCCCCGCGCGCAGCGCCAGGCTCAGGTTGTGCAGGCCTTGCAAACGGCATTGCCCGAGCATTGCCTGTTGTGGACCCCGGAAGACACGACACCCTACGAATGCGACGGCCTGACCGCCTACCGGCAGCGGCCACTGGTCGTGGCGTTGCCAGAAACCGAACAGCAGGTTCAGGCGGTGCTGGTCATCTGCCACCGGATGGACATTCCGGTGGTCGCGCGTGGCGCCGGAACCGGCCTGTCCGGCGGTGCCATGCCGCATGCGCTGGGCGTCACGCTGAGCCTGGCCAAGTTCAACAAGATCCTGAAGCTCGATGTGGCCAGCCGGACCGCCGTGGTGCAAAGCGGAGTGCGCAACCTGGCCATCAGCGAGGCGGCAGCGCCGCTGGGCTTGTATTACGCCCCCGACCCGTCGAGCCAGATTGCCTGCACCATCGGCGGCAACGTGGCCGAGAACTCGGGCGGCGTGCACTGCCTCAAGTACGGCCTGACGCTGCACAACGTACTCAAGGTGCGTGGCTTCGCGATCAACGGCGAGCCGGTCGAATTCGGTTCGGATGCGCTAGACACCAGTGGCTACGACCTGCTGTCGGTCGTGGTCGGCTCCGAGGGTATGCTGGCGGTCACCACCGAGGTCACGGTCAAGCTCGTGCCCAGGCCGCAGCTGGCGCGCTGCATCATGGCCAGCTTCGACGACGTGCGCAAGGCCGGTGACGCTGTCGCGGCGGTGATTGCCGCGGGCATCATCCCAGCGGGGCTGGAGATGATGGACAAGCCGATGACGGCCGCCGTCGAGGACTTCGTACACGCCGGTTATGACTTGCAGGCCGAGGCCATCTTGCTGTGCGAAAGCGACG
>CAZADK010000215.1:1259-7402 GCA_964483855.1 uncultured Rhodoferax sp. | reverse complement strand
GTACGAGTGCATCCTGTGCGCGAGTTGCTCCACCGCCTGCCCGAGCTTCTGGTGGAATCCCGACAAGTTCGTCGGGCCGGCCGGTCTGCTCCAAGCCTACCGATTCATCGCCGACAGCCGCGACGAGGCCACCGCAGAGCGGCTCGACAACCTGGAAGACCCGTACCGGCTGTTCCGCTGCCATACGATCATGAATTGTGTCGATGTCTGCCCCAAAGGCCTCAACCCGACGAAAGCGATTGGCAAGATCAAGGAGATGATGGTCTACCGGACCGTCTGATCCCGCGCGAGGTACCTGTCTTGGAGTCCCTTGCGCCCGAGTCGCCGCTGGACGAGCGGGCACTGAGCAAGCTGCGTTGGCGCTGCCGCCGCGGCATGCTGGAAAACGATCTGATCCTGGAGCGGTTCTTCGCACGCCACGGGGCGACGTTGACCGTTGGCCAGGCAGGCGCACTGAACGCCCTGATGGAGCTGAGTGACAATGATCTGCTCGACCTCCACCTGGGGCGGCGCTTTCCTCGAGAGATAGACGCGGCCCTGGATCGCGCAGACGTGATCGACATTCTGGGCCTGTTGAGAGATAAACACTGAAAGGGCATTAAATGAAACTCGCCGCCAACAAAGCAACGCTGTCGTTCAGCAACGGGACACCCAGCATCGAGTTCCCGGTCTACTCCGGCACCATGGGACCGGATGTCGTGGATATCCGCAGGCTGTACGGACAGACCGGCATGTTCACCTATGACCCCGGATTCCTGTCCACCGCATCCTGCGAGTCGGCGATCACCTACATCGATGGTGACAAGGGAGAACTCCTTTACCGCGGTTATCCGATCGAGCAACTGGCGACCAACTGCGATTTCATGGAGACCTGCTATTTGCTGCTGTACGGAAGCCTGCCGGACGAGGCCGCCAACAGGCAGTTCAGCGACCTCGTGACCAAACATACGATGGTGCACGAGCAGATGCACTTCTTCGTGCGCGGGTTCCGCCGCGATGCTCATCCGATGGCCATTCTGACGGGTCTGGTCGGCGCACTGTCGGCCTTCTACCACGACAGCACCGACATCCACAATCCGGAGCACCGCAAGATCTCCGCGATCCGGCTGATCGCCAAGATGCCGACCCTGGTGGCGATGGCGTACAAATACAACGCAGGTCAGCCCTACATGTACCCGCGCAACAGCCTGAGTTACGCCGGCAACCTGTTGCACATGATGTTCGCCAACCCGTGCGAAGACTATGTCGTCAATCCGGTGATCGAAAAGGCACTCGACCGCATCTTCATCCTGCACGCGGACCATGAACAAAATGCCTCCACGTCGACGGTCCGCCTGTGCGGCAGCTCGGGCACCAACCCGTTTGCTGCGATCGCCGCGGGCGTGGCCTGCCTTTGGGGTCCCGCCCACGGTGGCGCCAACGAGGCCTGCCTCAAGATGCTGGAAGACATCCAGAACATGGGGGGCATCGAGAAGATCGGCGAATTCATCAGCCTGGTCAAGGACAAGAATTCCGGCATCAAGCTGATGGGTTTCGGACATCGGGTCTACAAGAACTACGATCCGCGTGCCAAACTGATGCAGGAGTCCTGCAGGGAAGTGCTCAGTGCCCTGGGGCTGGAGAACGATCCGCTGTTCAAACTGGCAATGGCCCTGGAAAAGATCGCGCTGGAGGACGACTACTTCGTGAAGCGCAAGCTCTATCCCAACGTCGACTTCTATTCCGGCATCGTGCAGCGTGCGATCGGCATCCCGACCTCGATGTTCACCGCGATCTTCGCGCTGGCCCGAACCGTAGGCTGGATCGCTCAGCTCGACGAGATGATCGGCGACCCTGACTACAAAATCGGCCGGCCTCGCCAGCTGTTCACCGGCTCGACCCAACGCGACGTGGTACCGATCGAGAAGCGCTGATCGCCCACACTGTCGGCTCGTACAGGAGTGCCGCAGCCACCGCGGTCATACCGGTAACCGCGGCATGTTCGCTCTAGAATCCGGCATGTTCCAAGGTTGACACCATGACCCGCTCGCTCTACGACAAGATCTGGGATGACCACGTTGTCCATACCGAAGAGGATGGCACGGCCATTCTCTACATCGACAGGCATCTGGTGCACGAGGTCACCAGTCCGCAAGCATTCGAAGGCCTGCGCAAGGCTGGGCGCAAGGTCTGGCGTGTCAGTTCCATCGTTGCCACGGCAGACCACAATACACCCACCACCGGCTGGGAACTCGGTTACGACGGCATCACCGACCCGGTGAGCCGCGAACAGATCACGACGCTGGACTCCAACATCCAGCAATACGGCGCGGCGGCATACTTCCCGTTCCTGTCCAAGCGCCAGGGCATCGTGCATGTGATCGGCCCGGAGAACGGCGCCACGCTGCCCGGCATGACCGTCGTGTGCGGAGATTCGCATACCTCGACCCACGGCGCATTCGGTGCGCTGGCCCACGGCATCGGCACCAGCGAGGTCGAGCATGTGATGGCGACACAGACCCTGCTGACGAGGAAAGCAAAGAACATGCTGGTGCAAGTGGAAGGCATCCTGCCCGCCGGTTGCGTAGCCAAGGATATCGTGTTGTCAATCATCGGGCGCATCGGCACGGCAGGTGGAACCGGCTACACGATCGAGTTTGCCGGCACTGCAATTCGCGCGCTGAGCATGGAAGGCCGAATGACGGTGTGCAACATGGCGATCGAGGCCGGTGCGCGCGCGGGCCTCGTCGGCGTCGACCAGAAGACGATCGATTACGTCAAGGGGCGCCCGATGTCGCCCACCGGCGTCGAATGGGACCACGCGGTCGCCTACTGGCGCACTCTGCATTCGGATCCCGGAGCCAGCTTCGACACCGTCGTCGAGATCGATGCCGGCACCATCGTTCCACAGGTGACCTGGGGCACTTCGCCTGAGATGGTCCTGGGCGTGGACGAGCGCGTGCCGGATCCGGACAAGGAAAAAGATGCCAGCAAACGCGCTGCAATCGAACGCGCACTGATCTACATGGGCCTGGAGCCCGGCAAGGCGCTGAGCGACATCTACGTCGACAAGGTCTTCATCGGTTCGTGCACCAACAGCCGGATCGAGGACATGCGCGAGGCGGCTGCCATTGTCAAGAAGATGGGACAGAAGGTTGCCAGGAACGTCAAGCTGGCCATGGTCGTGCCGGGGTCAGGGCTGGTCAAGCAGCAGGCCGAACGCGAGGGGCTGCATGACATCTTCAAGGCGGCCGGATTCGAGTGGCGCGAGCCGGGCTGCTCCATGTGCCTGGCCATGAACGCAGACCGCCTGGAACCGGGCGAACGTTGCGCCTCCACCAGCAATCGGAATTTCGAAGGCCGGCAAGGCGCCGGCGGCCGAACCCACCTGGTCAGTCCGGCCATGGCCGCGGCGGCGGCGGTGCAAGGACATTTCGTCGATGTGCGTCGATTTGTCTGAGCCAGATGTGGTGACGCCCTCACACCCATGGCCGATGTGGCTGATGCTGGCGGTTCTGCCGGTTACCAGTTGCGACACGGTCAAGGGCATCGGCAAGGACCTGCAACGTGCAGGCCGCAAGATCGAAGACGCAGCTAGAAAGTAGCCATGCAAAAGTTCACTGTGCACATGGGCCTCGTCGCGCCGATGGATCGCGAAAACGTCGACACGGACGCGATCATTCCCAAGCAGTTCCTCAAATCGATCCGCAAGACCGGGTTCGGCGTCAACCTGTTTGACGCCTGGCGCTACCTCGACGCCGGGTATCCTGGCCAGGACTTGTCCAGCCGCAAACCCAATCCCGACTTCGTGCTGAACCAGCCGCGTTATGCCGGTGCTTCCATCCTGGTGGCGCGCAAGAACTTCGGCTGTGGCTCGTCGCGAGAGCACGCCCCCTGGGCGCTCGACCAATACGGTTTTCGCGCCATCCTGGCGCCGAGTTTTGCCGACATCTTCTTCAACAACAGCTTCAAGAATGGGCTGCTACCGATCGTATTGCCGCAATCGCAGATCGCGCAGTTGTTCGACGCGGTGGCAGCCCACCCTGGCTACTCGCTGACAGTCGACCTCGAGCGCCAGAAGATCGTCAAGCCACAAGGCGAGGAAATCGAATTCGAAGTGCAGCCTTTCCGCCGGTATTGCCTGCTCAACGGCCTGGACGATATCGGCCTGACGCTGCGCCAAGCCGACAAGATCAAGGCCTTCGAAGCGCGCCGACTGGCGGAAAAGCCCTGGCTTGCGAAGGCGATGGTGACCCCGGAGCGGGCATGATCGAGCCACGTGTACCCACAGTCCCGGCTGACGTACTGCTGCTCTCCCCCCACCCTTTACCCCTATCCCTTCCACCCCGAACATGAAAATCGCAGTCCTGCCGGGCGACGGCATTGGCACAGAAATCGTCGCCGAAGCCGTCAAGGTCCTGGGCGCCCTGGACTTGTCCTTCGAAACCGAGACCGCCCTCGTCGGCGGCGCAGCGTATGAAGCGCACGGTCATCCATTGCCGGAGTCGACCTTGCGACTGGCCAGGGCCGCAGATGCCATCTTGTTCGGCGCCGTCGGCGACTGGAAATACGACAAACTTGATCGCGCCCTGCGGCCGGAGCAAGCCATTTTGGGCCTGCGGCGCGAACTCGGCCTGTTCGCCAACCTGCGCCCGGCAATCTGCCACGCGCCCTTGGTCGGTGCGTCAAGCCTCAAGCCCGAACTCATTGCCGGGCTGGACTTGCTGATCATCCGCGAACTGACTGGCGATATCTATTTCGGCCAGCCTCGCGGCCGGCGCAAGGCGACGGACGGGCACTTCCCCGGCGCAGACGAGGCCTTCGACACCATGCGGTATTCGCGACCGGAAATCGAACGGATCGCCCATGTCGCGTTCCGGGCCGCCCGCAAGCGGAGCAAGAGGGTCACCAGCGTCGACAAGGCCAATGTGCTGGAAACCTTTCAGTTCTGGAAGGACATCGTCAGCGAGGTCGGCACCGAGTATCCGGATGTCGAACTCGACCACATGTACGTGGACAACGCGGCCATGCAACTGGTGCGGGCGCCGAAGAAATTCGACGTGATCGTCACCGGCAACATGTTTGGCGACATTCTGAGCGACGAGGCCGCGATGCTGACCGGCTCGATCGGCATGTTGCCTTCGGCCAGCCTGAACGCCAGCAACCAGGGACTGTACGAACCCAGCCATGGCAGCGCACCCGACATCGCTGGCCAGGGTATTGCCAACCCCCTGGCTACCATCATGAGCGCCGCGATGATGCTGCGTTTCAGCCTGAATCAGGCGCAGGCCGCTGATCGGATCGAGGCTGCGGTCGGCGCCGTGCTCGAGCAAGGACTGCGCACCGCGGACATTGATGGCGCAGGCAACACACGGGTCAGCACCCGGGAAATGGGTGACGCGGTGGTCAAGGCCCTGCGCAAATGACTCCCCTACAATCGCCCGATGCATCAGATGGCAAACGCCCTTGAACACGCCGGTCCCAGGTGGCAGGCGACGGTTTTGCCCGTGGATGCGGTATCCACCAAGACGATCACCATCCCAGGCTGAAGCAGCCCGGTTCGTCGCGCCCTCCCCGGCCAGACGAGCCGGGCAGCTGAAAAATATCGACGTTTCAGTCTGACACGAGGCAACACAATGAGCAGCGCACGCAAGGTAACGGGTTTGGTCGGCTGGCGAGGCATGGTCGGTTCCGTCCTGATGGACCGTATGCAGGCCGAGGGCGATTTCGACCTGATCGAACCCATCTTCTTCTCCACGTCCAATGCCGGCGGCGAAGCTCCGGCATGGGCCCGCCCGGGAGAAAAACTGCTGAACGCGATGGACATTGCAGCGCTCAAGCGCTGCGACATCATCATCACCGCGCAGGGTGGCGACTACACGACGGAGGTCTTCGGCAAGTTGCGCAGCGCCGGCTGGACAGGCCACTGGATCGACGCCGCCTCCAGCCTGCGCATGCAGGAAGACGCCGTGATCGTGCTCGATCCGGTCAACCTGCCGGTGATCCAGGCAGCTTTGGCCAAGGGCGGCCGTAACTGGATTGGCGGCAACTGCACGGTCAGCTGCATGCTGATGGGCGTGGGCGCATTGTTCAAGGCCGGTCTGGTCGAGTGGATGACGTCCATGACTTACCAGGCTGCATCGGGTGGTGGTGCCCAGCATATG
>CAZADK010000215.1:0-1249 GCA_964483855.1 uncultured Rhodoferax sp. | reverse complement strand
GCGTGACCTGCTGAACGACCCGAAGTCGGCCATCCTCGACATTGACCGCGGGATTCTGGCCCGCCAGCGATCGATGCCTGCCGACGAAATGGCGAACTTCGGTGTCCCGCTGGCCGGAAGTCTGATTCCGTGGATCGACAAGGACCTGGGTGACGGCATCAGCCGAGAAGAGTGGAAGGGCGGCGCAGAAAGCAACAAGATCCTGGGCCTGGGTCCGGCATTCGGCTCGCAGGCGATCCCCGTCGATGGATTCTGCGTGCGCATCGGCGCCATGCGATGCCACAGCCAGGCACTGACCTTCAAGCTGAAGAAGGACGTACCGACGGCCGACATCGAAGCCATGATCGCTGGCGACAACGCATGGGTCAAGATCGTACCCAACAACCGGGAGGCCACGATGGCAGGACTGACACCGGTGGCCGTCACCGGCACGCTCGACATCCCCGTCGGGCGGATCCGCAAGCTGGCCATGGGCCCTCAATACGTCGGCGCATTTACCGTCGGCGACCAGTTGCTCTGGGGAGCCGCCGAACCGTTGCGACGCATGTTGCGCATTTTGTTGGAGCAGTGACTTGCGGCGGGCCGAAAAACCGGTCCGAATCCGACTACCATCCATCCAGACGTTGCCGAATGGCAACATAGTGGAGTCACATCGAGTGGCCGCGATTGCGCCGAAAGATTTGAGCGCTTTCTCAGCTTGTCAGGCTAAGACATTGATGTTATGGTCCTTTTCGAGGTTAGAGTGTTGCGGTGTTCGTATCCACATTGCGCGGTTGTTGTGGTGCGCCCGTACATCGGAGGCTACTAAATTGATCCCAAAGTCACCTGGCTGGCGCAAGACCGCTGTTGCATCATTGGTCATTGCTCTGTTTGGCCTGCCTGCGTCGTCGGCCTATGCCCTGGCACTGGGGCGCATCACGGTCCTATCGGCTTTGGGAGAACCCCTTCGGGCCGAAATCGAAATCCCCGAGATCAACGCTGAAGAAGCCGCCTCGCTCAGGCCGTTGCTGGCACGTCCCGAAGTCTTTCGTGCCGCGGGCCTGGAATTCAACCAGGCCCTGACCGGATTGCAGATATCGCTGCAGCGTCGCGCCGATGGACGCTCTTATATCCGCCTGGTCACGGACCGCCCCGTATCCGAGCCCTTTGTCGACCTGATCGTCGAAGCAACCTGGTCCAGTGGCAGGATCGTTCGCGATTACACCGTCCTGCTGGATCCACCAGCCCTGCGTGCGCGTGCACCGGTGCA
>CAZADK010000214.1:0-7406 GCA_964483855.1 uncultured Rhodoferax sp. | reverse complement strand
GTGCTGAACTGCGGCGGCGCCCTCAGTTGCGACACGATGCCGCGCCACAGCGCGATCGAGCGCCAGCCCAGCGCCGCGACTTCGGCGGAACCGGTGTCCAGTTCGGCCAGCGGACTGAGCATGCCGGCCGCAGTGAAGCCGGCGGCCTGCCGACCGTCGAACGAGGGTTGTGCGCCTCGAGCCGGGTCGAACACGCTGACGCGATGGCCGGCGCGAGCCAACTGCCAGGCCAGCAGCCGCCCGAGCAAACCGGCGCCGGCGATGCCGATGGACAGTTGCTTCATTTCATCACCAGCCCGCCGTCGATGTACAGCACCTGCCCGGTCATGAAGCGGCTCCAGTCCGACGCCAGGAACAGCACCGGGCCAGCGACGTCCTCGGGCCGGGCGATTCGTCGCATCGGAGTGGCCGCCACGATCAATTCACGGAACTCCTCGCGGGTCGCGCTGCTGGCCTGCGTCGGGTAAACCAGTCCGGGGGCGACGCAGTTGACGCGGATGCCGAACGGCCCCAGTTCGGCTGCCAGGTTGCGGCTGAAACCAACCAGCGCCGACTTGGCGGTGGTGTAGTCGTGATACGGCACCACCGGCCGTTCGACCAGGTCGCTGACGATGTTGACGATGCTGCCCAAGGCCCGCTGCTGGAAATGCGGCGCGACCGCCTTGCAGACGTTGTAGGCGGCGCCGACCGAGCCGTCGAACTGCGCCTGGTAGTCTTGCCACTGCAGTTCGGCGAAGCGCTTGCGCTGCTGGGGGTCGAACGAATAAGGCCGGAAAGCGTTGTTGACCAGCACGTCGATGCGGCCGCTCTCGTCCAGCGTTCGGGCCACCATCGACTGCACCGCCTGTGCGCAGCAGACGTCGGCCTTGTCGGCCCAGGCATCACCGCCGGCGGCCTTGCAACGCCCGACCACGTCCGCGGCGGCGGCCTCGTTGCTCAGGTGGTTGACGACCACGGTCGCACCCTCGGCCGCGAACGCCTGCGCGATCGCGGCGCCGATGCCACGGCTGGCACCCGTCACCAGCACCACCTTGCCCTCGAAGTTCATCGTAAGTCCTTGTGTTCAGCGGCCGGGCAGCAGCGCGCTGCTCACCACGTCGGAGACTTTGATCTCGCGCTCGATCAGACCCAACTTGCGGTAGACATCGGCCGCCTTCTGCAGCGAATCAAGATCCAGCGTGCCCAGGCCGCTGCTGCGCGTCGCGTCGGAAACGCTGGCGGCATTGCGCAGCGCGATCACCTCCAGATTGATGGCGCGGTCGGTGCCGTCGATCGCGCGTTTGACCGCCAAGGTGGCAGCCTCTTCCGGGTTATCGATCATCCACGCGGCGCTGTCGCGGTAGGCCTTCAGGAAGCGCTTGAGCAACGGCCCCTTCTGCTGGTAGACCTGCTCGCGCACCACGAAGATGTCGCTGGAGACGTTCAGGGAGTTCTTCACCTCCATCACGTTGACTTCGCCCAGCCCCTTGAGCTTGCCCACCAGCAGGCCGGTGTCGGTCGCCGCCGTGGCGTCGACCTGGCCCTGCAAGAGCGGCGCGAAATTGAGCAGTCCGGTCACGACAATGGTCACGTCGGACTCCGCCAAGCCGGCCTGGTGCAGCAGCACCAGCAGGTTCTGGCGGGTGCCGCTGGACAGGCTGTAGACGCCGATCTTCTTGCCCTTGAGGTCGGCTGGCCTGGTGATGTTGCTCGATTTCAGCGACACCACGTTAAAGACGTTCTGCGGATAGATGTCGTAGATCGCGCGCAGCTTCTCGCCCTTGTCGAGCGCCGAGAAAAACGAGCCCGGATCCGTGAAGGCGACGTCGGCCCGGTCGGTGAGGATGTTGCGGATCGCGTCGCCGCCACCGGCGCCCGGCACATAGGCCAGGTCGATCCCGTTGGCCTTGAAGATGCCCTTGTCGGGTTCGACCAGCAGGTGGGTGATTTCGGTAATGGGCTTGCTCCAGCCGGCGACCGTGAGCTTGTCCAGCGGGGCGGAGGTCTGGGCGCTGGCGGCGCCACCGAGGCAAAGCAGGGCGGCGGCGGCCAGCAGGCTGGCGCGACGCGCGATCGATATTTTCATTGTGGTGTCCTTCATGGGGTTTGGGTGTAAGGCTTCAGCAGCCATTTTTCAAACGAGAGCGTGACTTGGTAAAGAGCGAGGCCGAGCACGGCGATGACCACCAGCACGGCGAACATCAGCGGCGTGTCCATCATTCCCTGCGAGGCGATGATCAACGCGCCCAGGCCCTTGCTGGCGCCGATGAACTCGCCGACCACTGCGCCCACCAGCGCCAGCACCACCGCGACCCTCAGGCCCGCCAGGATGCCGGGCAGACCGGCGGGCAGTTTCAGGCGCAGCAGGGTCTGGCGGCGGGTGGCGCCCAGCATCCGGAACAGCTCCAGCCGCTGCGGGTCCACCTGCTGCAGGCTGGTGACCGTGTTTTCCATCAACGGGAAGAAGCAGATCAGCGCCGTGATCACCACCGTTGACGTCATGCCGAAGCCGAACCAGACGATGAACAGCGGCATCAGCGCCAGCTTCGGTATCACCTGGCTGACGATGATGTAGGGCTTGAGCAGGCCTTGCAGCAGCTTTGATTCCGCCATCGCCAGGCCGCTCGCGAACCCGATCGCGCACCCGACGGACAGTCCCAGCAGCAGTTCGAGGCTGGTGGCGAGAATGTGCGGCCACAGGTAACCGGTCGACAGGCCCATCCACAGCGAGTGGGCGACCGCGGATGGCGCCGGCAGCACCAGCGCCGAGATACCTGCCGCGTGCACCGCCAGCTCCCAGAGTGTGAGCAGGATCAGCAGCAGCGCGAACGAACCGACGCGCATTCGGGTACGGGTGAGCTTCATGCGCTCGCCATGTCCATCGCCTCGCGCAGCTGCGCGCAGTGGCTGTTGAATGCGGCGCCATAACGCATCGCGGGCGTGCGCGGCTTGCCCACGCCGATCGTGATGTCCCTGACGATCCGTCCGCGGTCCATCACGGCGACCCGGTCGCCGAGGTACACGGCTTCGGCGATGTCGTGCGTCACGAACATCACCGTGGTACGGCGCAGGCTGCACATCTGCAGCAAATCGTCTTGCAACTCGCCGCGGGTGATGGCGTCCAGCGCCGCGAACGGTTCGTCCAGCAGCAGCAGGGCCGGCTCAAGGATCAGGGCCCGGGCCAGCGCGACCCGACTTTGCTGCCCGCCCGACAGCTGGCGCGGGTAGTGCCGCGCGTGGGCCGAGAGCCCGAGCAGGGTCAGTAGTTGCTCCGCCTTGCCGATCTCCAGCGGCGTCGGCGGGTGCTGCAGCGAGACCGGCAGCAGCACGTTGTCGATGACGCGGTGCCACTCCAGCAGCGTCGGTGACTGGAACACGAAGCCGAGCTGGGGGCCGGGCGCGCGCAGCTCCGTGCCCTGCAGCCGGATGCTGCCGGTGTCTGGATGCAGCAGGCCGGCGGCGAGCTTGAGCAGCGTGGTCTTGCCGCAGCCGCTGCGTCCCACCAGGCAATGAAACTCGCCCTCGGCAATGTCCCAGTCGACGGCGCGCACCACGGGAGGCCAGAGCGGATAGGTAAAGCTCACGTTGTCGATGGCCAGGAAGCTCACCGGACTACCCTCCGTGCTGCGCACTGCGGTGCTATTCGCCTTGGGAACGGCCCTGCGGCGCATGTCATTCCTAGTCGGCATATGGCGCGAGCCGGTCGGCGGCGAGTTCGGCCGATTGCTCGATCTCGACCATCCGCACCAGCTCGAGCAGGTTGAAGCGGCCGTCGTGGTGCCAACCGGCTTCGGGTGAGGTCATCGATCCGATGGCGCTGATGCGGGTGACACCGGCTGCGCCCAGCAACTGCGACAGCCGGAACAATTCGGCCGGCGCGACGGCCAGGCCCGCGGTCTGCAGGAAAGGTCGATGCGCCTGGACCTGTGCGATGACCTGGTCAAGGTTGTCGAAGCCGACCACCTGAATGCTCCGGTTCAGCGCCGTCGGCGCCAGGGACCGCGGCTGGTCGGCGTAGGCCACGCCCCAGGCAGCGCCGTCGCCTCCCATCAGTTCAACCCCGCCCGCTGCCGACAGCGATTGCAACTCGATTGCTTGCCTCCAGTTCGCAACAGCCGCGGCGTCCTCCAGTGTCAGCGAACCGCGCGCAAAGCGGTGCTGCAGATTGGCCAGCTCGCCAGCCAGCGATTGCGCGAACTCGCGCGGGGACATCCTGCCCCCGCGCTGCACATAGAAGACATGCGGCGAGTAGCAGCCCTGCTGGTCGTAACGCATCACATCAATCGCAGCCAGCCGCGCCGTCGCCGGCCCGCGCAGCGTGTCGAGCGCTGCCATGCCGATCACGCCGAATCCCAGCTTGTGGCCGTAGGGCAGGAAGCGCGTCGTCACCGGCAGTTGCCGGCGAATCTCTTCGAGAGACGCGTTGCCGCCGTAGGCCAGCACCGCGTCGGCCTCGGCGTACACGGCAGCCGACTGCTGCGCGTCGCCGCCTTTCCACCAGACCACGGCCAGGCAATCGGCCAGCGGCGGATGGACTTCGGCCAGCAGCCGCGCGAACAGGCCAGCGAACAGCGGCTCGGCGCTCGGCAGCTTGCCGATGTTGCCGGCCTTCACCAGCAGTCCGCAGACCAGGCTCCACAGCGGCAGGGCCGGGACGTTGCCGGCCCAGCTGTGGAACAGCAAGTCGGGGCCGAATGCCATGGCGGCTCCGCCCTTGGGCCGCGGCTGGAACTCGTCCAGCAGCTTGGGATTGGAAAAGTCCTCGGCAACGAAGCGTTGGACTTGCGGCGCGCGGAAGGTCTTGAAGAACGCAGTGAGACCGAGGCGCACCATCTCCGTGTCGTAGCCGGTGATGATGGGCAACAGCCGGTCAGCCTGCTGGCGGTAAGGATCATCGGGATCAAGCAGTCGCGCCATCGCGCGGTCGACGACCTCGATGATCTGCGACACCGTCATCGTGCGCAGATGCAGGCGGCTGGCCTGCCTGACACGCCGCGCGAGCGCGGTGATCTGCTGCTCTGTCAGCACCGGCGCCTCGACCTCGACCCGGCCGGCCGCCGACTCGAACGCCAGCGTCTGCCATTGCACATCGTCCCGTGCCAGTCCGGGCAGGTAGCCGGCGACGGTGCGATACGTGTTCATGCCGTCGCTACCCGGATGAATTCTTCTACCGCCAGCGAGCAGCCCTTGGCCTGGGCGCCCTCGGCCCGCCCCAGCAGCAGGAAGCCGCCATCGACCGCCACGCCAACGTCCTCGGTCAGGATGGTGGTCACCGAGTTGAAGTTGGCGAGGTCGCAATGGACCAGGATGCCCCGCTCGCCGGCCGGCACATCGCACCCGCCGAGCGGATCGACGATGCGCGATCGGATCCAGTGCGGCCCGGACTTGACCGACGGCACCATCGCGTTGCCGCCGTCGTAGAACTGCGTGCTCAGCTCGGTCATGCCGTACATGTTGATGCACTCAGAGCGGTTGATGCCCAGCGTTGCCGACAGCTGCGCGTAGAAGGCGTCGAGCGGGAGCGCGCGCGACTGGCCCTTGTAGCCGCCGGTGTCCAGAACGCGGCTGCCCGGCGGCAGCCGGAAGCAGGTACCGCGCTGGCGCAGTTCATCCATCAGATGGACGAAGCTGTAGGTCGCCCCGAGCACAGCACAAGGCGCGCCGCTGTGTTCGGCCTGGGCCAGCATCTCGCACAGGCCGGCGCTGTCCAGCCCCTGCGGACCGACGAAATAGCGGCTCTGCGCCGTGCCGAACTGACTGACGGCCAGTGCCAGGTAGTGCGCCAGCGATGAATTCGGCATCACGGTTTCGGTCGGGAACAGAATCGCCATCGGGAGCTTGCTGCTGCCCTGCATGAAACGACGCCCAAAGTTGCGCGTCATCGAACTGTCGTAGATGGCAAGCGTCGGATGGTGATGCCGGCCCTTCACTTCGCTGCGGGTCGTGCCGCTGGTCATGAACACCCGGTCGGCAGCCGAGGGCGGCTGGCACCTCAGGCTCAGCTCCTTGAACGCGTCGATCGGCACCGCCGGGAGTTCGGACCAGCGCTTTACGTTGCGCGGGGTCATGCCGCGCCGCTGGCTGAAGCGCCGAAACGGTTCGTCGTTCGCATATTGGTAAGCGAACAGGCGTAGCGCGAGGGCGTCGAAGCCGTCGTCGCTGCACCCGTCCTGCGCGATGAAGGCGAGCACCGCCGCGACGATGTCCTGATGCTGTTCGGGAGTGTTCATCGTTCAGCGCAGCGCAATCAGGCGCATCGCCTGCGGCGCATGGCCATGGTTCAAGGGGCCGCTGCCGGCGCCAGTGCGCACCGCTGCGCCGCCCGCCAGCGCGTCGCGAACGAAAGCGTGGGCCAGTTCCACCGCTTGCAGCAGGTCGGTGCCCAGTGCGAGATGCGCCGCAATCGCGCTGGACAAGGTGCAGCCGGTGCCATGGGTGTTTCCGGTGGCGATTCGCGGCGCCCGCATCCAGTGGGGCGGGGCGTCACGCGTCAGCAGCAGGTCACTCACCGTGTCGCCGGCCAGATGGCCCCCTTTGAGCAACACCGCGGACGCGCCCATTGCGAGCAGCTCGCGCGCCGCTTCTTCTATGTCGGCCTCGCTGGCCAGCGGCCGGCCCACCAGCAGGCCGGCCTCGTCGAGATTGGGCGTGACCAGGCTCGTGCGGCAGAACAGCTCGCGCACCAGCACGCCCTGGGCGTCGTGGTCGATCAGCCGGGCGCCGCTGGTGGACATCATCACCGGATCGAGCACGACGTGGCGCAGGCCGTGACGATCGATCGACCCGGCCACGGTGCGCACGATGTCGGCGGCATGCAACATGCCAATCTTCACGGCATCGACGCCGATATCCTCGATCACGGCATCGATCTGGTCACGCAGCATCGCGGGCGGCACCGGGTGGATCGAGCGCACGCCCAGGGTGTTCTGCGCGGTCAGCGCCGTAATTGCGGTCATGCCGTAGCAGCCGAGCGCGCTGATGGTTTTCAGGTCGGCCTGGATCCCGGCACCGCCGCCGCTGTCAGAGCCGGCGATCGCCAGCACGCGCGCATACCCGAAGGCCCGGGGGGCTACAGCGGTGTGGTTCATCAGGATTCCTTCGTGACCGTAAAACAGGTGCTCCGAAGGCCACCTCGACCCCCGGGCATGGCCGATGGTCAATGTGAAGGCTCTTCTTCCGCCGGTATTAACCGGTTCAAGTTCGCGGGTTTGAATCTCAGCACTGACGCGTGCACCCCGGAGCGAGCACCATTCTAACTCCGACCCCAACCCGGTCCGACTGACAGCCTTGTCCAACGAGGTATGGGCCTGAACGGGGCGCGTATTTCCAACCAGGAATGAGCCTGAAGGGCTGGATGTGAGGGTTTCCTGCAGTGGGCTTGATCATCGCAAGGATGGTGATCAACATGGACGAGACAAAGCTGCGCA
>CAZADK010000213.1:0-7415 GCA_964483855.1 uncultured Rhodoferax sp. | reverse complement strand
GAATCAGAGCGCAGGGCAAGACCGCGCCAATGGCCGCGGCCCGAAGCGCCTCGAACGGGTTGTGGGGTCTTGCGTGGGCTCAAGCGATTGCCTCTCACGCGCTCAGCCCACCGAGCCCGACCGCGGCGGCTGCTGCAAGCGCTGGAACTTGCGCCACAAGGTCTCCTTGTCTTCGATGAAATCCGGATGCACCGGAATGCAGGCAACCGGACACACCTGAACGCACTGCGGCTCGTCGAAGTGACCGACACATTCGGTACACTTGTGCGGATCGATTTCGTAAATCTCTTGCCCGAGAAAGATGGCCTCATTCGGACACTCGGGCTCACACACATCACAGTTGATGCATTCGTCGGTAATGATCAAGGACATCGAGCTTCAGGCCGGTTTTTTCGCGTGGATGCCAGCAACTGGCACGAAGACGCCGATTATCCGCGCCTTCGGATGACCCGGTCGTCAGCCCCGGTTACGGGTGTATCGATGTGCGCGCCGGCCCCGGGTCGTTGCAGGCGCCGACCCTGAGGCTGCCACAAAATGGGTCCGTTCCTCCTCAAACGCATTTTGACGCTGATCGCCACGCTGATTGGCGCGTCGATCGTGGTGTTCCTGGTGCTGGAGATCCTGCCCGGCAACGCCGCCGAAATCATGATGGGCGCGGACGCCTCGCCCGAAGCGGTGCAGGCGCTGGCCGAAAAACTCGGACTGAACCAACCGGCCTGGGAACGTTACTGGGACTGGGTGGTCGGCATGTTGACCGGGAATCTGGGCGACAGTTATGCCTACAGCTCGCCAGTATCCGAACTGATGCTCGAGCGCATGACCCTGACCGTTCCGCTGGCCATCATCGCCATGTGCCTGACCACGGCACTGGCCCTGATGGTGGGTATCTATGCGGCGGCGCGGCACAACAAGCTCGGTGATGTCGGGCTGATGGGCCTGACCCAGGTGGGTATTGCCATTCCCAACTTCTGGTTCGCCATCCTGCTGATCCTGCTGTTCTCGGTCAAGTTGCAATGGTTATCCGCCGGCGGTTTCCCGGGCTGGAGCGAAGGCCTGGGTCCGGCGCTGCGCTCGCTGCTGTTGCCGGCGCTGTCGCTGGCCGTGGTACAGGCTGCGATCCTGGCGCGCATCACGCGCTCGGCCGTGCTCGAGGTGATGCGCGAGGACTATGTCCGTACCGCCCGGGCCAAGGGCTTGTCGCAACGTGCAACCTTGTGGGGCCATGTGCTGCGCAACGCGATGATCCCGGTCATCACGATCATGGGCCTGCAATCGGCAGAACTGCTGGCCGGCACCATCGTGGTCGAGAACGTGTTCTACCTGCCCGGCCTGGGCCGGCTCATCTTCCAGTCGATCGCCAACCGCGACCTGATCGTCGTGCGCAACTGCGTCATGTTCCTGGCCACCATGGTTGTCGTCGTCAACTTCATCGTCGATGTGTTGTATGCCGTGATCGACCCAAGGGTCAAGGCAAGCGACATATGAAACGTGTGCAAGCTCCATGGGCTCTGGCATGAACGTCAACATTGCTGCCGCGGACACCGCCGCGGCCACCGGCTCACAGCCCTTCTGGCGCCGAGCCATGGGACACCGCAGCTTCGTGCTTGGCGGCGTGTTGTCGCTGCTGCTGGTGCTGGCCGCTGCCCTGTCGCTGGTGTGGACGCCCTGGTCACCCTACGAGATGAACCTGCCCGGCAAGTTGCAGCCGCCAACAGCGCAGCATTGGCTGGGAACCGATGCGTTCGGGCGCGACGTGGCCTCGCTGCTGCTGGTCGGCGCACGCAACTCGATCCTGGTCGGCGTGATCGCGGTCAGCATCGGCCTGATCATCGGCACGTCGCTCGGGCTGCTCGCGTCCGCGCGACGCGGCTGGGTCGAGGAACTCATCATGCGGCTGTCCGACTTCACGTTCGCATTCCCCGCGATCCTGTCGGCCATCATGATGACGGCGGTGTTCGGGGCCGGCATCGTCAACTCCATCATCGCGATCGGCATCTTCAACATACCGACCTTCGCCCGCATCACGCGTGCCTCGGCCAACGCGATCTGGTCACGCGAGTTCGTGCTGGCCGCGCGTGCCTGCGGCAAGGGGCCGTGGAGCATCACGATGGACCACGTGCTGCCCAATATCCTGTCGGTGCTGACGGTGCAGGTGACGATCCGCTTTGCGATCGCGATCCTGGCCGAGGCCGCCTTGTCCTATCTGGGCCTGGGCACCCAGCCACCACAGCCCTCCTGGGGCCGCATGCTGGCCGAGGCCCAGACGCTGCTATTTCAGGCGCCGCTGCTGGCGGTCTTTCCGGGTGTGGCAATCGCCCTGGCCGTGCTCGGCCTGAACCTGCTCGGCGACGGCCTGCGCGACCTGATGGACCCGCGGCTGGCCCGCAAGCGCTGACTGCGACCCTGAACGCCCCGCGACGAACCCGATGCTCGAAGTCTCCGATCTCAGCGTGCGCCTGCAGACACAACGGGGTCCGGCTTATGCCATCCGCCATGTCAGTTTCGGATTGCAAAGCGGCGACACGCTCGGCCTGGTGGGCGAGTCGGGCTGCGGAAAGTCCATCACGGCCATGGCCTTGCTGGGCCTGTTGCCAGAGAACGCAGAGGTCACCGGCAGCATCCGTTTCGACGGCCAGGAGCTGGTCGGCCAGAACGACGCGGTGCTGCGGCGCCTGCGCGGCAACCGCATCGGCATGATCTTCCAGGAACCGATGACGGCGCTCAATCCGGTGCACACGATCGGCGACCAGGTCGCCGAACCGCTGCGGCTGCACCGGGGCGTGGGGCGCGACGAAGCCCGTACCCAGACCATCCGGTTGCTCGAGCGAGTCGGTATCCACAACGCGGCGGGCCGCATCGACGCTTATCCGCACCAGTTCTCGGGCGGCCAGCGCCAGCGCATCACGATCGCCATGGCACTGGCCTGCGAGCCCGACATCCTGATCGCAGACGAGCCCACCACCGCGCTGGACGTGACCATCCAGGGCCAGATCCTGGACCTGATCCACGACCTGGTGCTCGAGCGCTCGATGGCTCTGATCCTGATCTCGCACGACCTGGGCGTGATCGCGCAGAACGTCGAACGCATGCTGGTGATGTACGGCGGCAGCGTCGTCGAAAGTGGCGCCACGCGACGGGTGTTCGGCCATATGGCGCACCCCTACACCCGCGGCCTGTTCGGCGCCCGGCCCCGGCTCGGCGCGCCAGCGGGAACCCGGCTGACCACCATCGACGGCACCGTACCCGAGCTGGTCGACCTGCCGTCCGGCTGCGCTTTTGCCGATCGCTGCGCCTGGGCGCAACCGCCGTGCTTCACGACACGGCCGCCGGCCGAGACGGTCGATGCCGGCCACGAAGCCAGTTGCCTGCGCCTGGCCGCGGTATTGGCGCAGGACGCCGCATGACGCGCACGACCCGCAACCCAGGCAATACGGCGGCAGGCGATCCGCTGCTGGTCGTCGACCAGGTCACCCGCACCTACAAGCTGCCGCGCGAAAAGTTGTGGCAAAAGGCGCCGCTGGTGCATGCCCTGCAAGGCGTGAGTTTCACGATGCGGGCCGGGCACAGCTTGGGTATCGTGGGCGAATCGGGCTCGGGCAAATCCACGTTGGCGCGGCTGGTGATGGCACTGGAGGCACCCACCAGCGGCAGCGTGCGTATCCTCGGGCGTGACATGGCGGCACTGGACGCGCCAGCGCTGCGCCACGCGCGGCGCGACTTCCAGATGGTATTCCAGGATCCCTACGGTTCGCTGGACCCGCGCCAGACCGTGCTGCGTATCGTCACCGAACCGCTGCAGGCGCAAGGCGACACCACCCGGGACGACCAGGCCCGGCAGGCACGGGAAGTCCTGCAATCGGTGGGGCTGCGTGCCACCGACCTGGAAAAATACCCGCACGAATTCTCCGGTGGCCAGCGCCAGCGCATCGCGATCGCCCGCGCGCTGATCACCCGCCCACGGCTGATCATCGCCGACGAGCCGGTCAGCGCGCTCGACGTCTCGGTGCAGGCCCAGGTATTGAACCTGATGCAGGACCTGCAGGCCGAGTTCGACGTCACCTACCTGCTGATCAGCCACGACCTGGCCGTCGTCGATCACCTGTGTGCCGAGGTGGCAGTGGTATTCCAGGGCCGGATCGTCGAACGCGGCACGCCGCAAATGTTGTTCCGCAACGCGGCGCACCCGTATACCCGTGCACTGCTCGATGCAGTACCACGCATGGAGCCGCGCGCCGAGGGCGAGCAACGTCGGCGCACCCACCACAGCCTGGCTCCACGCGTCCAGTTGCCCGGTGCCTGTCCCTATGCGCACCGCTGCCCGGTTGCGCAGCCACGTTGCGACGCGCAGCGACCCGAGCTGACTGCCCTGGCCACGGACCACCTGGTAGCCTGTCATTTCCCGCAGGCCAGCGCAGCTGCGTCCGGAACCAGCAGCAGCCGCACTGCAACGGTGCTCCCTGCATGAGAGCGCCAATTGACGATCCGCGGCAGGGCAATTTCGCGGCTTGGCCCGCTATCGATGCAGCGCCCGGCATGGTATTGTTCGCTCTTGCCGCCCCGCCTGCGTGCGGGCTCCCGACATTTCACTGAAAGGAAAAGTCCATGGTCAATCGCCGCTCCGTACTGACTTCATCCGCGGCCACCGCCGCATTGGCCAGTGTTCCCCTGGCCGCTTTTTCCCAGTCCAGGAAGGACACGTTGACCCTGGGCATGGCGCTCGAGCCGTCGCCCGGACTGGACCCTACCGGCGGCGCCGCGCAGTCGATTTCCGAAGTCACGCTGTACAACGTCTTCGAGACGCTGACCAAGGTGAACGAGAACGGCTCGGTGTCCCCGTTGCTGGCGGAGAGCTGGGAGATCTCGCCCGACCTCAAGACCTACACGTTTCGCTTGCGCAAGGGGGTCAAGTTTCACAACGGGGAGCCCTGTAACGCCGAAGCCGTGAAATTTTCGTTCGAGCGCGCGGGCGCCGAGAACAGCACCAACAAAGACAAGCGCAAGTTTGCCGCCATGGCCCGTGTTGCGGCCATCGACGAGCACACCGTGGTTATCTTGAACACCGAACTCGACCCCAATTTCCTGTTTGGCATCGGCCTGGGCCCCGCGGCAATCGTCGAGCCCAAGAGTGCCGCCACCAATGCCACCAAGCCGGTCGGCACCGGACCGTTCAAGGTCGAGGCCTGGAACAAGGGCTCGTCGGTCGTGTTGACCAAATGGGATGGTTATCGTAACGCCTCCGCGATCAAACTCAAGAAGGTCACCTTCCGCTTCATCAGCGACCCGGCAGCGCAGGCCGCATCGGTGCTCGCAGGCGACGTGGACCTGTTCCCGCGCATCGGCACACGTGCCGTTCCACAGTTCAAGAACAACCCGAAGTTCCAGGTCCTGATCGGCAATTCGCAAGGCAAGACCATCCTCACGATCAACAACAAGAAAAAGCCCCTGGACGACGTGCGCGTGCGCCGGGCGATCCTGGCAGCCATCGACCGCAAGGCGGTGGTCGAAGGCGGCGCCGATGGATACGGTTCACCGATCGGGAGCCACTATGTGCGTGGCCTGCCCGGCTTCATCGACACCACGGGCATCAACCCGTTCAACATCGAGAAGGCCAAGGCCTTGCTCGCGGAAGCCGGCGTCAAGACGCCGCTGAACCTGTCACTCAAGCTGCCGCCTCCTGCATACGCCCGCCAAGGCGGCGAAGTCATTGCCGCGCAGCTGGCCAAGATCGGCATCGTTGCGAAGATCGAGAACGTCGAATGGGCGCAGTGGCTCAGCGGCCCTTTCAAGACGGGAGACTTCGACCTCACGATCGTGTTGCATGTAGAGCCGTTCGACCTGGGCAACTACGCCAATCCAGGCTATTACTGGGGTTATGACAATCCAAAGTTCAACGCCTTGTATACCAAGATCAACAACGCGCCGCGCGCCGACGAGCGGGCCAAATTGTTGGGCGAGGCACAGCAGATGCTGGCCAACGACGCCGTGAATGGCTTCCTGTTCCAGCCACAATTGCCGACGGTTGCCAACAAGCAACTCAAGGGTTTGTGGAAGGATATGCCGACGTTCGTCAACGACTTGTCGGCCATTTACTGGGGCTGAGCGGCTCTGTCCGATTGCGAGCGGCGCCGGTGAGCAGCAGCTTGCCTTTGACGCGCCTCGCCGGGCAACTGCCTTGTCGTCCGCAACAAGTCGTCGCTTGCAACAGGACATGTCGGTGAAGGATACGTTGGGCAATTCCGTGCGGCTGCAGGATGCCTGCAGCCTGGCGGCCCTGAACGACTTCGTCGAAGGGTTCATCGCCTGCGAGGCCCGCGCCGTCAACATATTGACGGTGGCCGGGCATGAACGCAGCGCCATCGTGCAGGCCTGCTGCGCGGCGCTGCACATGTTTGCCGAGTCGCGCGAGGGCCCGGTCAACGCGCGACCATACATCGCCGCCGCCCAAGCGGCCGCGCCGCACGCGAGCGAGCGAGAGCGGCGTTTCGTCGATGCCATCGCAGCCTGGATCGATGGCGACATCGGCCGCGCGATGGATTTGCACGACGAACAGGCACGCCTGCATCCGCGCGACCTGGTGTCCGTCAAGCTCGGCCAGTACCACCGCTTCAATGCTGGCGACGCCGCCGGCATGTTGCGGCTGGCGCAGGCGGCCTTGCCGGCGGCCGGCGACGTGCCGCAGATGCACGGCATGGCTGCTTTTGCCTTGGAGCAATGCCACCTGATGACGCAGGCAGAGGCCGCGGCGCGCCAGGCGCTGGTGATGACCGAGCGCGAGCCCTGGGCTCAACACGCACTGGCCCATGTGATGCTGACCCAGGGCCGATTGACCGAAGGCCTGCAGTTCATGCAACACCGCGCTGCGACGTGGACCGGGCTGAACTCCTTCATGGTCACCCATAACTGGTGGCACCTGGCCTTGTTCGCGATTGAGCTGGGCATGGACGACCTGGCTCTGCAGGCCTACGACCAGCAGGTCTGGGGCGTGGTCAAGTCGTATTCGCAGGACCAGATCGGCGCGGTCTCATTGCTGGCTCGGCTGGAACTGGCCGGTATCGACGTCGGCGAACGCTGGCAGGACGTGGCCGACCACGTCGCGCAGCGGCTGGATGACCAGGTGCTGCCGTTCCTGGACCTGCAGTACCTGTACGGCCTGGCGCGGGCCGGCCGGCCGCAGGCGCAAATCCTGCTGGACCATATCGAGCGACGCGGCGCGCAAGCCCGCCCTGGCCAGCACACGGGAGACCCGATCTGGCAACAGGTTGCGGTTCCGGCGGCGCACGGCCTGCTGGCCCACGCACAAGGCCGTTATGCCCAGGCGGTGGAGGCGCTCGGCCAGGCCTTGCCGCGGCTGCAGCAGATCGGTGGCAGCCATGCGCAACGCGACCTGTTCGAGCAGATTCATCTCGACGCATTGA
>CAZADK010000212.1:0-7437 GCA_964483855.1 uncultured Rhodoferax sp. | reverse complement strand
TTCCCAACCTGACGGTGTTCGAGAACGTCCGGCTCGCGGTGCAGGCCACGCGCCGCGGCACGCACCGGCGCGGGCTGAACCTGTGGAGCATCTGGAGCGACCATGGCGCGTTGTCGCAACGCACCGAGGAGATCCTGGCCACGGTGGCGATGCAGGACAAGCAGGACGCGATCGTGGCCAGCCTGCCGCACGGCGACCAGCGCAAGCTGGAGGTGGCCTTGCTGATGGCGCTCGAGTCGCGGGTTTTCATGTTCGACGAACCGACGGCCGGCATGAGCGTGGACGAGGCGCCGGTGATCCTGAACCTGATCCGGGCGCTGAAGAACGACCCGACCAAGACCATCTTGCTGGTGGAGCACAAGATGGACGTGGTGCGCGAACTCGCCGACCGCATCATCGTGCTGCACAACGGCACGCTGGTGGCCGATGGGGAGCCGGCCGCGGTGATCGCATCACCCGTGGTGCAGCAAGCCTACCTCGGGGCAAGCCCCGAGGACGCGTCGGCGCACGACGTCGCTCCCGCCCAATCCAAGCTGCCCCGCCGCGGCGGGACGAGGCAGGCCCCATGAGCGCCGCCGGGCCGCTCCCAAGGCGCTCAGCCCCGCAGTCCGCAGGACGCAGGGGTAGTCCAATGAGCGCCGCCGGGCCGCTCCCAACGGTTGCGCAGCGCAGCCCACCGGACGCAGTCAATCCCATGAGCCAGGCGCTGCTGACGTTATCGGGGGTTCACACCCATATCGGGCCTTACCACATCCTGCATGGCGTGGATTTATCTGTGCCCAAGGCCCAGGTGACACTGCTGCTCGGCCGCAATGGAGCCGGCAAGACGACGACGCTGCGCACCATCATGGGCCTGTGGCGTGCGTCCGCAGGCACGCTGACATTTGCAGGCCGGGACATCACCGCGTTGTCGACCCCCGAGATCGCCGAACGCAACATCGCCTATGTGCCCGAGAACATGGGCATCTTTGCCGACCTGACGGTACGCGAAAACATGTTGCTGGCCGCGCGCAGCGCGGCCAGCGAGAAACAGATGGACACGCACAGGCTGGACTGGATCTTCGGCCTGTTTCCTGCAGTGCAGAAGTTTTGGAACTACCCGGCCGGCAAGTTGTCGGGTGGGCAGAAGCAGATGCTGGCGGTGGCGCGCTCGATCGTCGAGCCGCGCGAACTGCTGATCGTCGACGAACCCAGCAAGGGGCTGGCGCCATCGATCATCAACAACATGATCAACGCCTTTGCCGAACTCAAGGCGACCGGCGTGACCATCCTGCTGGTGGAGCAAAACTTCAACTTCGCGCAAAAGATCGGCGACACGGTGGCGGTGATGGACAACGGCGTGGTCGTGCACAGCGGCAGCATGCAGGAGCTGAACCAGGATGCCGCGTTGCAGAAATCCCTGTTGGGGCTGGCCCTATGAACAACCCGGATTTCGACTGGATGCCGGTGGCCCTGGTGCCACTGCTGGCGCTGCTGGTATTGCCGCTGATCGGTTCGGGCTCGACCTGGCTCACGCTCACGGTGGCCGGGCTGGCGATGGGCCTGATCATCTTCGTCATTGCCTCCGGGCTGACGCTGGTGTTCGGCCTGATGGACGTGCTCAATTTCGGCCACGGCCTGTTCATTGCGCTTGGGGCCTTCGTGGCCACGACCGTGCTGGGCTCGATGTCCGACTGGACGATGTCGGACCAACTCTGGCGCAACATGGTAGCGGTGTTCCCGGCCATGCTGGTTGCGATGGCGGTGGCCGGCGCCGTCGGACTGGCGTTCGAGCGTTTCATCGTCAAGCCGGTGTACGGGCAACACCTCAAGCAGATCCTGATCACCATGGGTGGCATGCTCATCGGCGAGGAACTGATCAAGGTGGTCTGGACATTGAACAAGACCAAGATCGGCCTGCTGATCCGCGCCGGCGTGCAAGACCGCGAGATGGTGGAGTCGCTCGGTTATCGGATCCGGCGCCTGTTCATCGGTGTGTTTGTCATGGGCAGCGCATTGGCCGGCCTGGGCGGCGTGATGTGGGGCCTGTACCAGCAGACGGTCACACCGCAGATGGGCGCGCAAGTCAACGTGCTGATCTTCATCGTCATCATCATCGGCGGCCTGGGCTCCACTGCCGGTGCGCTGATCGGCGCCTTGCTGGTCGGCCTGATGGCCAACTACACCGGTTACCTGGCGCCCAAGGTGGCCTTGTTTTCCAACATCGCGTTGATGGCGGCCATCCTGCTGTGGCGACCGCAAGGGGTCTATCCGGTGACCAACCGCTGATCGAGGTACTCCAAAATGAAGCTGCTCCCACGCTCACTGCGTTCGCTGCCCCCCGAGGGGGCCGTCATTGCCTTCGGAACGGCCGGGCGATACTGACATGCTGACCCGTCTGTTATCCAACGACCTGCCGCGCAGCCGCACGTTGGCGATGCTGCTGCTGGTATTGCTGCTGGGCCTGGCCTTCGCGCCGTTCCTGTTCCCGGGCGTGAAGGCGCTCAACGTGGCGGCCAAGGTGTTGATCTTCATCGTGCTGGTGGCCAGTTTCGACCTGCTGCTGGGTTACACCGGCATCGTCAGTTTCGCGCACACCATGTTCTTCGGCATCGGCGCCTATGGCATCGCGATCGCCACCACCCGCATGGGCCCGACCTGGGAGGCGCTGGCGGTGGGGCTGGGTTGTGCACTGGTGTTGTCTTTCCTGCTGGCGCTGGTGATCGGCCTGTTCTCGTTGCGGGTGCGGGCGATCTTCTTTGCCATGATCACGCTGGCGGTGGCCTCGGCCTTCCTGACATTGGCCTCGCAACTGTCCGAGTTCACCGGCGGCGAGGACGGTCTGACCTTCAAGCTGCCCGAGATCCTGTCGCCGAGTTTCGAGTTCATGGACGAGAAGTTCCTGGGCGTCATGCTCGACGGTCGCCTGGTCACGTACTACCTGCTGTTCGTGCTGGCCGTGGCGTTGCTGCTGACACTGCTGCGCATCGTCAATTCGCCGTTCGGCCGGGTGCTGCAGGCGATCCGCGAGAACGAGTTCCGCGCCGAGGCGATCGGTTACCGGGTGGTGGTCTACCGCACCATCTCCAGCATCCTGTCGGCGCTGTTCGCCTGTGTTGCCGGTGCGATGCTGGCGCTCTGGTTGCGCTACAACGGCCCCGACACGTCGTTGTCGTTCGAGATCATGATGGACGTGCTGCTGATCGTCGTCATTGGCGGCATGGGCACGATGTACGGCGCCGTGGTGGGCGCGACCTTGTTCATGGTGGCGCAAAGTTATCTGCAGGATCTGCTGCGGCTGGGCAGCGAGGCGACCGCAGCCTTGCCCTGGTTGTCGGCGCTGCTGTCGCCGCAACGCTGGTTGTTGTGGCTCGGCGTGTTGTTCGTGTTGTCGGTGTATTACTTCCCGACCGGCGTGGTGGGTCGATTGCGCCTGCGCAGCGCGCGCAAGACCAGCCTGGGAGTGCCGTCGTGAACGCCCGCGACAACATGGCTGGCGCCGGTTGGCGATCGCGCTACCTGAGCTGCGCCGGACGCGAGATCCACTACACCGAATGGGGCGCGCAACACCCGCGCACGGTGATCGCCTGGCATGGCCTGGCCCGCACCGGGCGTGACATGGACGAACTCGCCGAACACCTCAGTGCGCCGGCCAACGGTTACCGGGTGATCTGCCCGGACACCATCGGCCGCGGCCTGAGCCAGTGGAGTCCAAGACCCGACGACGAGTATTGCCTGGCGTTCTACGTGCAATTGGCCACGGCGCTGGTGGACCAGCTCGGCCTGTCGCAATTTGACTGGGTCGGCACATCGATGGGCGGCTCGATCGGTCTGCTGGCCGCCGCTGGCGCGTTGCGCGGCCGCATCACCCGGCTGGTGCTCAACGACACCGGACCCGAACTGGCGCAGGCGGCGATCAGCCGTATCCGCAGTTATGCCGGCAACCCGTCGGCATTTGCCACCGTGACCGAACTCGAGCAGTATTTCCGCACGGTCTATAGACCCTATGGTTTCCTGAGCGACGCGCAGTGGCGCCACCTGACCGAGACTTCGACGCGGCGGCTGCCGGATGGGCGGGTCACGCCGCACTACGATCCGGCCATGGTGCAGCAGTTCGTCTGCCACCCCGACGACTACCTGCGCTGGAAGGAATACGACAGCCTGGCGATGGCGGTGTTGTGCCTGCGGGGGGAGCACTCCGACCTGCTGCTGGCCGATGCCGCAGCGCAGATGGCGCAGCGAGGGCCGCGTGCGCGCATCGAGACCATCGCCGGTTGCGGGCATGCGCCGGCACTCAACGTGCCAGGCCAGTTGGCGCTGGTGGCAGATTTCCTGCGTGACGGGTGAAATGCCAGTGCGGCATTGCACCGGGCGGTGACCCGGACCGGTGGCTTGACTTGACGCGGGCAACGCGGCGGCTCGCTTCGGTGGTACAAACACCCCCATGAAAATCGAAAAAGACACCGCGGTCACCTTGCGTTACAAGGTGACCGATGCAGCGCACAAGACGCTGGACGCCGGCCCCGAACCGATGGTCTACCTGCATGGGGGCTACGGCAACACCTTTGCCGGGATCGAGCAGGCGCTCGAGGGCAAGGAGAAGGGCTACCAGACCGTCGTTGCGCTGCAGCCGCAAGACGCCTTCGGGCTGCGCGACGAGAGCCTGGTGCGGACGATTCCCAAGACGCAGTTTCCTCCCGGCGTCAAAGTCGGCGGCATGCTGCAGGGCCGTGACGATTCCGGCCGGGAGCATGCGTTTCAGGTGGTCAAGATCAAGGGCGACACGGTGCTGCTGGACGGCAACCATCCGAGGGCGGGCAAGGCCTTGCGCTTCATCCTGACCGTGACCGATGTGCGCGCCGCCACCGCGGTGGAAATCGAGCACGGCCATGTGCACGGGGAGCACGGTCACCACCACTGAGCGGGGCGGCGACGCGCCACCGGTGCAAAGATGCCTCAGCTTCGCGTGCCGCGCCAGCGCTTGCGGCTGGTGCGCAACCGGTAGTGTTCACGGTAGGCGGCGGGCAACTCACCGGTACCCTTGACGAACAGGCGCCGAAAGGTGCCCGTGTCCTGGTAACCGCACATCAGTGCAATCTGCTCGACGCTGCTGTAGGTGGTCTCTAGCTCCACCGCGCCCGCTGGCAGGATCTTTCGATGCATGCCCTGGACGATGCGGGCCGCCACCTGCTGGCGTTGCGGTTCGTATTGGTAGATGTTGCGGGCCGCCAGCGCCAGATGCGCTGCTGGGCCTGTTTCCCGACGGCAACAAGACTCGCAAGCTCGAGTTCCTGATGGCCGACGCGCTGGCACAGGTCCGTATCCAGCCGGCCGTTCAACCCGGCCGACCGCCCAATCGACGCCAGGCCGGGCAGAGCCGGTCAATCGATCTTGGCGCCCGACGCCTTGACCACCTGCGACCACTTGCCGGTTTCGGACGCAATGAACTGGCCCAGTTGCTCAGGCGTGCCGCCGACCGGCTCCGCACCCAGGCCCTTGAAGCGCTCGATCACCTCCGGCTTCTTCAGGATCTTGTCGACTTCGGCCGACATCCGGTTGACGATGGCCGGTGGCGTGCCGGCCGGCGCCATCAACACGAACCAGGATTCGGCCGCATAACCGGGCAGCACCGATGCCACAGCCGGCACGTCGGGCAACTGGCTGTTGGGTTTGTCTCCGGTCACACCCAGGGCCACGAGTTTGCCGGCCTTGATGTGTGGCATGGCCGAGGGCAGGTTGTCGATCGCCATCTGGATCTGCCCGGACATCAGGTCGAGCAGCATCGGGCCGCTGCCGCGGTACGGGATGTGGGTGACAAAAACGCCGGCCCGACCCTTGAACAACTCGGTCGACAGGTGGCCGGTCGTGCCATTGCCCGGTGAACCATAGGACAGCGCGCCCGGCTTGCTCTTGGCCAGCGCGATCAACTCTTTCAGCGACTTGGCGTTGACGCCCGGGTTGACGACCAGCACGTTGGGCACGCGCACGACGAACGACACCGGCGCAAAGTCCTTGGCCGTGTCGTAGGGCATCTTCGGATACAGGAACTGGTTGATGGCCTGCGTGCCGGGTGTGCCCATCAGGAAGGTATAACCGTCGGGCGTCGCCCGTGCCACCTCGGCTGCACCCACATTGCCGCCGGCGCCGCCCTTGTTGTCGACGATGAAGCTGCCCTTGACGGCCTTGGTCAATTCGTCCGCGATGACGCGGGCCGTGATGTCGGTGGTGCCGCCGGCCGCAAACGGTACGACGATGCGCACCGGTTTTGTTGGCCAGTCGGCCTGGGCAAATGCGGCGCCCGATGTGATGACGGCGGCCGATACGAGCAGCAGCTTCCAGGATGCAGATGACATGATGGTTTCCTCGTGGTGGGCTGGGTCGGGCCAGGCGACAAGAAAATGCGCGCCCGTAGCGGGCAGGACCCCGCGATGACGAATCAAGGTGCATGATAAGTGACCGGCTTCGGCCAGGCCCGGCGGCGGGCCTGCGCCAGATCAAACAGGGCCCTGGTTGCGGCGACAAGGCATGATCGGCAGGACAACGAGGAGACCGGGCAAGGTGCGCCGCGGGACCTGACGCTGGTGTTCGCCGCCGGCCAGGGCGACGGCAAGACACGTGGGCTGCTCCATTGGGGCCATGCCGGCACGCTGACGCGGGCTCTACAAGGCGTTCCCGATTTCGGTCGGCATCATCCGCGCCACCACGGCCGACCCGGACGGCAATCTGACGATGGAGCGCGAGGCGTTGACGCTCGAGGCACTGGCGATCGCGATGGTGGCGCGCAACTCGGGCGGCGGCTTTCTCAAGGCGCGGCTGGAAGCCGATCGCGGAGTCGCGGGCTGAACGACCGGCACCCCGCCCCGTGGTGGTGCAACGCGAAACAGTCGTTGTTTTCGACCATTTGGGGGACCGCAGCGCTGGCAGATCGCATGTGCGGCGCTACCATGACGGCGGTGCCGGACCTGCGCCGCAGTATCAACAGGGAATTTATGCGCGACGCACAAGGGTTGGCGGTCGATTCGATGATGGAGCCGCCCGACGGGCCGGCGATGCAGGCGCGCCTGCTGTCGATCCGTTTCACCGGCTCCGGCAGCGAGTATTTCCGCATCTGGATCGTCAACCTGCTGCTGGTACTGGTGACACTCACGCTGTACTACCCGTGGGCCAAGGCGCGGCGCCTGCGCTACTTCCACGGCCAGACGCTGGTGGACGGCACGCCGCTGGGTTTCCACGGCAGTCCGCGCGCCATGCTCCGCGGCTATCTGCTGGTGGGCCTGCTGTTCGTCCTGTATTCGCTGGCCGGGCAGTTCTCGGTCCTGGCTGGGCTGGTCGCGCTGGTGCTGGTGGCGGCCGTCGCTCCGGCCCTGCTCAAGTCGTCGATGCGGTTCCGACTGGCCAACACCAGCTGGCGTGGCATGCGGTTCGTGTTCAGCGGCTCGCTGGCGGGCGCGTATCGAG
>CAZADK010000211.1:0-7468 GCA_964483855.1 uncultured Rhodoferax sp. | reverse complement strand
GAGTTCCGACACGAATATTGGAAGCGTTGGTCGCCTGCATAGTGTCCGTCGTCGCCCGAGTTCGAGGTCGTGATGGCTCACCTTGCCAAGGCCGAGGGCGCTGAACACGACTGGCGAGTCCTGGCCGGAGCCGGGAGCGCCAGGTCGAATGTGTCGAGTTGATGGTGTCCGCCAATGCCCTCACGGTCGCCTACGTCGGTGCGCTGCTGGTCGCGACGCCGACGACCATGCTGGTAGAGGGCAAAAAGCCGGCCAAGCTAACCCGCCTGACGCAGGAGCAGATGGGCAAAATGGAGCGGGAAATGCGCAACCTGCAGGGCCAGCACAAGATGGTCGAGCAGATCTATGCTGAGGATGTGCTCAACCCGGTGCTGGCCAAGAGGTTCCTGGCCAAACTGCTGGACAACAGGCCGGTTGCCCCGCTTACTGCGGCCGCGACAGTCCGACGTGTTAGCCGAGTTCGAGGCGATCGTGCGGACTATGTCGGTGGATCAATGACGACCACGATGCAATCCAACCGTCAGACGTAGACCAGCCCTCCTGCAAATCGCTCCATGCAGGGGACTGTGGCTGGCTCATCCTGTGACCCTCTTGTCCCTTAGTCTCAGATGGCTTCGCCAATTGAGCAGTCGGCCGCGGGACTTCCGCAAAATGGGCGTATTCATGAATTTAAGTGGACGTTTCGGCATGTCACGCAACCCGGCCGGATTGCCTTAAACTCTTCGGGCGTTGCCATTCCACGCCCCAAACGCTGCTGGCGCGCAGGGGTTCTCACGCGAACGTCCAAGAAGACCAAGACCGCCATGAGCATCCACGCCCTCTGCACACCGCGCCCCTCCGTCCACGCCGCCGACCGGCGCGCCACGGTGCTGAATCTGGACTCGCTCCTCAAGGGCCAGGTCACCGGGCGGGATTTTTTCGAAGAGAATTTCTTCACCAACGGCATGCTGACCCTGGTGGATCGGGCTTTTCGCCACTTGGGCGGCACCGGGTCGGGTTCTTCGGTGTTCCTGCTGTCGCAGGCCATGGGCGGCGGCAAGACCCACAGCATGATCGCGCTGGGGCTCTTGGCACGCGACCCCGAATTGCGCAAACAGGTACTGGGTGAGCAAAACCCGGCGCCCAAGCTCGGTCGTAGCCGTGTCGTCGGCTTCAACGGCCGGAATACGGATGTCGCCGGCGGCATCTGGGGTTCGATCGCGGAGCAGCTTGGCAAGGCCGAGCAGTTCGCCCGCTATGTGTCGCCGCTTTTGAGCGCACCGGGGCCGGAAGCCTGGAAGCAGTTGCTCGGGGGCGATCCGCTGGTGCTGTTCCTGGACGAACTGCCACCCTATCTGGAATACGCAGTGGCGGTGCCGGTCGGCAACGCCGATCTGGGGGTCGTGACAACGACCGCGCTGGCCAATCTGTTCGTCGCCGTAGCCGAAATGGACAACGTCTGCCTGGTCTTGTCCGACTTGGCCGGTACGAATTTCAGCATCGGCCAATCCAACCTCGAAGCCGCGTTCAACCGCGCGGTGCAGGGCATCACCTCCGAATCCAAGCGCATCGCCGTGCCTATCACGCCGGTCAATCCCAATGGCGACGAGCTGTACCACATCCTGCGCAAGCGCCTGTTCGAGAAGCTGGCTCCCGAGGCGGAAATCGACAAGGTGGGCGCGGCCTACCGTGAAGCGCTGCGCGAGGCGAACAGAATGAACCTGACGACTACGTCGCCTGAAGCTTTGTTCACGCGCATCGCCGATTCCTACCCGTTCCATCCCGACCTGCGGGAATTGGTAGGCAAGTTCAAGGAAAACGACGGGTTCCAGCAAACCCGCGGCGTGATCCGCCTGATGCAAATGGTGGTGTCCAACCTTTGGAAGTCGGACAAAGCCAAGGCCATCGACCTGATCCATCCCTACGACATGGATCTCAACCTGGACGAGATCGCCTCCGAAATCCGCACCATCAACCCGTCCTTGAGCGAAGCCATCGCACACGACATCGCGCACGGCGGCAATGCCGAAGTCGAGCAGATCGACCTGTCCAACGGCAATTCCGATGCGTCGGATGCCGCCCGCCTGATCCTGGTCGCTTCACTCTCCACCACGCCGGGCGCGATCCACGGCCTGCGGGAATACCAGCTGGTCGACTGCTTGCAACGCCCCGGCCGCGACCTATCAACGTTCAAGGCCAACGTTATTGACAAGTTGGCCACCCGGGCCTGGTATCTGCACAACTCCGCCGACGGTCGCCTGTTCTTCAAGAACCAGCAGAACCTCGCCGCCAAGCTGCGCGCGACCGCACTCTCGCTGCATGCGGAAACAGTGGACCGGATGTTGCGCGAGCACCTCGAAAGCTATTTCGAAGCCTCGCTGCGCGACTGCTACCAGACCGTCAAGGTCCTGCCGCCGCCCGATGAGGTGCAGATCGAGCAGGAAAAGACCACCCTGATCATCGTGCGCCCTGGTGGGCAGGCCAACCAATTGCCCATTTCCGCCGATTGGCAGGCCTGGTGGGCGCAGCAGCAATACAAGAATCGCACGCTGTTCCTCTCCGGCTCGCGCGACACCTTCCAGAAGGTGCTCGACTCGGCGCGGCAAACCCGCGCGCTGGAAAGCATTGAAAGTGACCTCAAAGCGGAAAGCACCCCGGCCGACGACCCCCAATGGCGCGCCCTGGATGCACTGCGCGACCGGGTCGGCCTGCAATTTACGTCCGCCTTGAAGGAAGCCTTCGACCAGATCGTCTACCCGTCGATCAACTCGGCCTTGCGCGCCAGCGGCACCGCACTCGCATTCGCCGGTAATCAAAGTGGTGAAGCCACCATCCGCAAGACGCTGGAAGAGGCGCAGAAATTCTCCACAACAATCGACGGCGACACCTTCCGTACCCGCGCCGAAGCACGCCTGTTCGGCTCCGCCGATACCAAGGTCGTGCTGTGGTCCGACTTCAAGCGCAACGCCGCCGTCAATACCAACTGGCCATTGCACAAGGTCTCGGCGCTTGAAGACCTCAAGGCCGACTGCCTACGGCGCGGCCTCTGGCGCGAGGAAGGCAACCACATCCGGCGCGGCCCGTTTCCGCCGCCCATACCGGAGGTGTCGATCCGCGAGCTTTCCGTACAGGAAGAGCGCGAGGGCTACACCTACCTGAAAATCGAACCACTGCACGCGCCCAACATCGTCTACGAGACCGGCGATGCCCTTCCCACCAGCGCGTCGACTCCGGTGCCAACGCCGGCCCGCTTCGAGGCCGGCGGTCTGCGCTACCGCTTTCTCGCCTATGACCCCAACGACATGGCACGCTCAAGCCCTGTCAAGGATTGGTCGCCGAAGATCCGCCTCAAGTACCAACTGCACAACCGCGGCGACCATTTCGAGGCCGAATTGCTCGCCCTGCCCAAGGCCAACGGCATCACCATCCGTTACACCACCGACGGCTCGTCGCCCACCACCGCCGGCTACGCCACCTACGATGGCCCATTCCGCGTGCCCCCAACCTGCCGCGTGATCTGCGCCATGGCGGTCGCCCCGGCCTTCGACCTGAACTCTGAAACCATCCGCGCCCAGATTCCGCAAAAAGGCCAGGAAGAACGCACGCTGGACCCGGTCAAACCGGCGCGCTGGAACCAGCAGACCAGATTCGACGATGCCGGCGCCGTTCGGGACCTGATCGGCCGCCTTGAAAAAGCCAGTGGCGTGGTCGCCTTCGACATCAACGTCACCGCCGAAAGCACGGACGGCCAGCAAAACCTCGAATACACCGGCGCCATCGAAGGTGGCTACGGCGCCGCGACGCTCAAGACCGTGGCCGAAAAACTGCAGGAAATCGTCAGCGACGGCAGCCTGCGCATGGCGGTCGGCTCACTCGGCTTCCCTACCGGACAAGCCCTGCTCGACTGGCTACGCGCCACCAACCAGCCCTTTAACGTCGCCAAGGCGGTGCAGCAAGCCATGGCCCGCGCAACCCTTTCCACCACTCGCAAGGTCGTCGGCTTGGGCTTCCTTCCGGAAGAAGCCCGCCACGGCTTTCTGATCGACATCCCGAGAGGCGGCGGTGGCAGCGACATCGTCTGCATCACCGAACATCGCGGCAATGACCTCGACCACCTCGGCGCCCGTGCAGTCGATGCACCGTCACCCAACGACCCGTCGCTGCGCGTCGTGATCGACCGCTTGCGCTGGCACGCCCTCGCCCCCGCCTTCTGGGACGAAGCCAACCGCCGTCTGCGCGCCAACGGCCTGCCCGCCGCGAAGTTCCAGAAGAACCCAGCCAAGCCCGTGCCGGTGCACCCGTCGCTCGGCAAGGAACTCTGCGTCCTCTGCTGGGCCGTGGAAGAAGCTTCCCCCGACGACATCCCCAATGCGATTCGCAACTGGGAAGCCCTCGCGCCGGAAGAGCGCTGGTGGCTCTACACCATGACGGTCGCCACCACCGGGCAGGCCATGCAAAAAGGTCTCGGCTGGCGCAAGGCGCTGCGCGCCGCCATTGCCGACAACCCGTTCGTCAAGGGGGAGGGCTTGTCGCCCCGCGCGCGCCGCGAGTTGTTGGGCCACTCACAGCTTTCGCTCTCGCTTTAAACCTGGCTTGACGGCTGACCCATATAACCGTATCGTCACCCATATATGAAAACCACCCTTGATTTACCGGACGATCTCCTCATCGAGGCCAAGTCCGTCGCCGCCCGCCGCCGTACCACGCTCAAAGCCATCGTCGAGCACGCCCTGCGCCGAGAACTCCAGCCCCAGGGCGCAGCGGAGAATCCCGATCCCGAGCTTTTCGATGTCGGCCCGCTCGGCCTTTTGGTCCTGAAAAAACGCACCGATGGGAGTGTCGTCACGTCTGAAATGATCCGCGCCATCCAAGACGAAATTGACGAGGAAGATTTTCAGCGTGCAGTCCACCCTGGTCGCCCATGATCGCGTTGTTGGATGTCAATGTACTCATCGCTTTGGTTGATCCCGACCACGTGCACCACGCCCCGGCGAAGGCGTTTTTTGCCTCCACGGGACGTGACGGATGGGCGACCTGTCCTCTGACGGAAAACGGGTTTCTTCGCATCATAGGCAGGCGTTCCTACCTTCAAGGCCCCGGTTCGCCCCAGGCTGCGCGGACCCTGCTGGCAAACTACCTCGCCGCCCCGGGCCATCAGTTCTGGCCGGACGACCTGTCCCTGGCCGATGCCCGCGCCTTCCCCGCGCTGCCGGGTCCGCAATCCCTCACCGACTTCTACCTCCTCGCGCTGGCCGTGAAACACCGCGCCCGGTTCGCCACCTTCGAGGGCCGCATCGATCCCGCCCTCATCCCCGGTGGATCGGCCGCGTGTTTCATCATCCCACCTGCCTGATTCATCCTCCTGGCGTGCCTGCTTTCATCGAAACCCAGTTCCCCATCGCGCGCCTCTCCGCCGAGTCCTACAAGGAGCGCAAGGCGAACAACGGGCAGACGCTCACGCGGCTCGGCAAATGGTGGGGCCGCAAGCCGCTGATTCTGGTGCGCGCTTCGATCCTGGGCATGCTAATGCCCGCGTCGAACAATCCGAAAAAAGATCGCCAGATCTACCTCAAGATTTTCACCATGGACGACGCCGGCACTTGGGACCGTTGCAAGCTTGCCATGCAGCGCAAAACCAAGCGCGCCGCCTTCGATGCCCTGCCATATGCCGAGCGCATCACCCATAGCGAACGTCCGGAAAACGTGATCGGCCCCACCGAGTCGGCCTGGGCGGAGATCAATGCGCACCTCGGCACCAGCGCCACCCGCCTGCCGGAACTGATCGAACAACTCGGCCAACGAACCTTTGGCCACACGCCCCGCGTCGGCGACAGCTTCTGCGGCGGCGGCTCCATCCCGTTCGAGGCCGCCCGCATCGGCTGCGAGGCGTTTGGGTCCGACCTCAATCCCGTCGCCGGTCTGCTCACCTGGGCCAGCCTCAATCTGCTAGGCGGTGGCAAGGAAGTGCAGGAAGAAGTGATGCGGGTGCAGGCCGAAGCGCTGCAAGCCGCCGATCGCCAGGTGACCCAGTGGGGCATCGAACACAACGACCGCGGCGAACGCGCCGATGCCTACCTTTACTGCGTGGAAGTGAAACCCGAGGGCTGCGATTACTTCTTCCCGCTCGCTCCGAGCTGGCTGGCAGGCGAAAAATCCAAGGTCGTGGCACGCTGGCACCGCGTCGCCGGCTCTGATCGCCTTCAGCCGGAAATCGTCGTCGTGTCGGATACTGAGCTGAAGCTCTACAAGGAGAAGAAGGGCGCGACCGTGGCCGACAGCCGTGCGATAGATCCCTTCGATGCCGGTCGCTCGTGGTCGATCGAGGCGCTGCGTGGCCCCGAGGGGCTGCGCCGCTGGACCAATGACGATGTCGTGCCGCGCCCCGGCGATGTCTTTCAGGAAAGGCTTTACTGCATCCGCTGGATCGATGCCGAGGGCAAGCGCCGCTACGCCGCGCCCGATGCCGCCGACCTGGCCCGCGAAGCGAAGGTACTCACCCTGCTGCGCGAACGCTTCGCCGAGTGGCAACGCGAGGGGCTCATTCCGTCCAAGGCGATTCCTGAGAATGGCGACAAAACCGACGAGCCGATTCGCACACGCGGCTGGACTCACTGGCATCATCTGTTCACGGCGAGGCAGTTGTTGGTGATCGGACTGCTCGGACAGCAATCGAAAAGTGTAGCGACGAACGTCGTTGAAGTTGCGGCATCGCTTCTTGGAGTTGGCCGTCTTTCCAATTGGAGCTCAAGGCTGTGTCGGTGGCACACAGGCCTAGCTCACGACAAAGGCGAGGACGTTTTCAGTAACCAAGCCCTCAACACACTTTTCAACTACTGCTGGCGTCCACTCAAACCCCTCCGCGTCTCTTGGGCCATCATGGATGAGACTAGCCCTAAGCTTGCAGGTGATTCAAAAACTAGTGTCGACGCCCGCGACCTCCGCGAAACCTGCGACCTATGGATCACCGACCCGCCCTACGCCGATGCAGTGAACTACCACGAACTCGGCGACTTCTTCCTCGCGTGGTACGACAAACAACTCGCCAAGGCGTTCCCGGAATGGACGCCCGACGCCCGCGCCGAACTGGCCGTGCGGGGCGATGGTGAAGACTTCCGGCGCTCCATGGTGGAGATTTACAAGAATCTCACCCGACACATGCCGAACAACGGCTTGCAGATGGTGATGTTCACCCACCAGGACCCAGCGGTCTGGGCAGACCTCGGCATGATCCTCTGGGCGGCCGGGCTCAAGGCCACGGCAGCGTGGACGATCAGCGCCGAGACCGAGGCTGTCGGCATCAAGAAGGGGAACTACGTTCAAGGCACCGTTTGTCTCGTTCTGCGCAAGCGCGTCGGCGCCGAGCCGGGCTTTCTCGACGAGGTGTATCCGCTGGTGGAAGATGAAGTGAAGCACCAGATCGCGTCCATGCAGGCGCTCGACGAACACGGCGAGCCGAACTTCAACGACGCCGACTACCAACTCGCCGCCT
>CAZADK010000210.1:1133-7492 GCA_964483855.1 uncultured Rhodoferax sp. | reverse complement strand
GCCCAGGACATCCGCATCGCCTCGCGGGTCGGCGCGCAGGAGATCGCGGCCTGCGCGCTGCGCGCCCGCGGCGCCGACCGCAAGTCGCTCCAGGGTTGGGCTGCCGACCTGCAGGCGATGGCACGCGACGCCGGGGCCGAGGCCCGTGCGCTCAAGGCGCTGGCGCTCGACGACGCGCTGGCGCAGTGCGCTCGCGTCTACCCGGACCGCTCCATGGCCACCGGGCACCCGGTCGAATACCCGCTGGTGGCCGACCGCGAACGGGCCCGGTTCAGCAGCTGGTATGAGCTTTTCCCGCGCTCGTGCGCGACAAAGCCGGGACGCCACGGGACGTTCAAGGACGTCGCCGCCCGGCTGCCGGCGATCGCCGCGATGGGTTTCGACGTGTTGTATTTCCCGCCCATCCATCCGATCGGCCAGGTGCAGCGCAAGGGCCGAAACAACGCGCTGGTGGCCGGAGCCGACGATGTCGGCAGTCCCTGGGCCATCGGCTCGGCCGAAGGCGGGCACAAGGCCATCTTGTCCGAACTGGGCAAGCCGGCCGATTTCCGCAGCCTGGTGAAGAAGGCCGGCGCGCTGGGTATCGACGTGGCGATGGACATTGCATTCCAGTGCGCCCCCGACCACCCCTACGTCAAGGAGCACCCCAGCTGGTTCCGCTGGCGCCCCGACGGCACGGTGCAATACGCCGAGAACCCGCCCAAGAAATACCAGGATATCTACCCGTTCAACTTCGAAACCGAGGACTGGCAGGCACTGTGGGCCGAGCTCAAGAGTGTGTTCGACCACTGGATCGGCGAAGGCGTGACGATCTTTCGCGTCGACAACCCGCACACCAAGTCGTTCCCATTCTGGGAATGGGTCATCACCGAGATCAAGCGCCAGCACCCCGAAGCGATCTTCCTGGCCGAGGCCTTCACCCGGCCCAAGGTCATGCACCGGCTGGCCAAGCTCGGCTTCACGCAGTCCTACACCTACTTCACCTGGCGCAACCACAAGCGCGAGTTGCAGGCGTACTTCACCGAACTTGCCAGCGGGCCGGGCAAGGATTATTTCCGTGCCAATGTCTGGCCCAACACGCCCGACATCCTGCATGAACAGTTGCAGACCGGCGACAGCGCGGTCTACATGGCACGCGTGGTGCTGGCAGCGACGCTGGCGGCCAGTTACGGCATCTACGGGCCCGCCTACGAGCTGCGCGACCACCAGCCGCGCGAGCCCGGCAGCGAGGAATACCTGGATTCGGAGAAATACCAGCTGCGCCACTGGAACCATGACGACCCCGGCAGCCTGGCGCCGTTCATTGCCCGCATCAACCGTATCCGGCGCGAGAACCCGGCCCTGCAGCAGGACGGCAGCCTGCGTTTCCTGCCGGTGGACAATGATCAGCTGCTGGCCTATGCCAAGACCTCCGAGGACGGCAGCAACGTGATCGTGACCGTGGTCAACCTCGATCCGCACCAAACGCACAGCGGCTGGCTGCAGCTCGATCCGGCGTCGATCCAGGTCGATCCCGGGCACGACTTCCAGATGCACGACCTGCTGAGCAACCAGCGTTTTGCCTGGCGCGGCACCCACCATTACGTGCGGCTGGACCCGCGCAGTGTGCCGGCCCACGTCTTCGCCGTGCGCCGGCGCCTGCGCGACGAGCGCGATTTCGACTACTACCTCTGACAACCCAACGCGACCGCGGGCAGCCATGCAACCATCCGTGAATCCATCCGCCCGGCACATGACGCCGGCGGCAACCGATGACGATCCGCTGTGGTACCGCGACGCGGTGATCTACCAGCTCAATGTCAAGGCCTTCTTCGACACCAACGGCGACGGCGTGGGCGACTTCAAGGGCGTCACTGCCAAACTCGACTATGTCAAGGAACTCGGCGTCAACACCATCTGGCTGATGCCCTTCTACCCATCACCGCTGCGCGACGACGGCTACGACATCGCCGAATACGAAGACGTGCATCCGCAATACGGCACGCTGGACGATTTCCGCGAGATGCTGGCACAGGCGCACCAACGCGACCTGCGGGTGATCACCGAGCTGGTCATCAACCACACCTCGGACCAGCATCCCTGGTTCCAGGCCGCGCGCAAGGCGCCGCCCGGCTCTCCCGAGCGCGACTTCTACGTCTGGAGCGACACCGACCAGCTCTACCAGGGCACCCGCATCATCTTCACCGACACCGAGACCTCGAACTGGACCTGGGATCCGGTGGCCAGGCAGTTCTTCTGGCACCGCTTCTTCGGCCATCAGCCGGACCTGAACTTCGACAACCCGGCGGTGCTCGAGGCGGTCCTCAAGACCATGCGTTTCTGGCTCGACATGGGTGTGGACGGGTTCCGGCTCGACGCGATTCCGTACCTGATCGAGCGCGACGGCACCAGCAACGAGAACCTGCCCGAGACCCACTCGGTGATCAAGAAGCTGCGCGCGGCGATCGACGCCGAATACAAGAACCGTTTCCTGCTGGCCGAGGCCAACATGTGGCCGGAGGACGTGCGCGAGTATTTCGGCGACGGCGACGAATGCCACATGGCCTACCATTTCCCGCTGATGCCGCGCATGTACATGGCGATCGCGCGGGAAGAGCGGCATCCGATCACCGAGATCATGCAGCAGACGCCAGAGATACCGCAGGGCTGCCAATGGGCAATTTTCCTGCGCAACCACGACGAACTGACACTGGAGATGGTGACCAACAAGGAGCGCGACTACATGTACAACATGTATGCCGCCGACAAGCGCGCCCGCATCAACCTGGGCATCCGCCGGCGCCTGGCCCCGCTGATGGACAACGACATCGACCGCATCAAGCTGATGAACGGCATGCTCTTGTCGATGCCGGGTTCACCCATCATCTACTACGGCGACGAGATCGGCATGGGCGACAACGTGTTCGTCGGCGACCGCAACGGCGTGCGCACGCCGATGCAGTGGAGCCCGGACCGCAATGCCGGCTTCTCGCAGGCGCATCCGCAGACCTTGTACCTGCAGCCCATCCTGGGCGCGTTATACGGCTACGAGGCGCTGAATGTCGAGGCGCAGGCGCGCGACACCAGTTCGCTGCTGAACTGGACCAAGCGCATGCTGGCGGTGCGCAAGACCAGCCATGCCTTCGGGCGCGGCAAGCGGATCTGGCTCAAGCCCGGCAATCGCAAGATCCTGGCCTATGTCAGCAGCCATGAAGACGACATCATCCTGTCGGTGTTCAATCTCTCGCGTGCGGCCCAACCGGTCGAACTCGACCTGTCGGCATGGAAGGGCGCGGTACCGGTGGAAATGCTCGGTCGCGTGTCCTTCCCACCGATCGGAGACCTGCCCTACCTGCTGACCCTGTCTTCGCATGGCTTTTACTGGTTCCGCCTGTCCCAGGAGGCCGACATGCCGCCTTGGCACCAGGAAGGCACCCCGCTGCAGGACGCACCGACGCTGGTGCTGTTCGACGGCTGGACCAGTTTCCTTCGCGACCGCGTCATGCCCTGGCGCATGGGCATGGCCGAACGCCTGCGCCGGCAGTTCGAAACCGAGACCTTGCCACGCTACATCGAGCAGCAGCGCTGGTACGCCAGCAAGGGCAGCACCATCGAGCGGGCACGCCTGATCGACCATGTGGTCTGGGACAGCGCCGATGCGAACGCGAGCTGGATGTTGCCGATCCTGGAACTGGACGGCCCGCCTGGCGACGCGAGCTACTTTGCACCTTTGGCGCTGGCCTGGGAAGAACGGGAAGAGGAACGCCTGCACGCGATCGGCCGAGCAGCCCTGTCCAAGGTGCGCCAGCAGGCCAGTGTCGGCCTGATGGGCGACGCCTATTTCGACCAGGTCTTTTGCCGGGCGCTGGTGACGGCGGTGCGCGACGGCCTGAACCTGGACACCGCGAACGGCCAGTTGCGATTCCGGCCCAGCGCCCGATTTGCCAAACTGGACATCGACATCGCGGCGCTGCCGGTATCGCTGCCCAGCGGCAACAGCAGCAATACGGTCATCGTGCTCGGCGAGAGCCTGTTCCTCAAGGGGTATCGCCTTTTGCGCGAAGGAATCAACCCGGAACTGGAGATGGGGCGTTTCCTCACCGACGACGTGGCCTACCCCCACTGCGTACCGGTGCTCGGCGCGCTCGAGTATGTCGGCAACGACGGCCTGGTCATGACACTGGCCATGGTGCAGGCCCATGTCGCCAACCAGGGCGACGGCTGGGACTTCACGCTCGACTATCTCGAACGCCACCTCGAAGCCCTGCGCATCCGCATGGCGCATGCGGCCGACGCGATGGACCTCGACGAGACCCATGGCGGCTTCCTGTCCCAGGTGGCCATGCTGGGGCAACGCACCGCCGAGCTGCACCTGGCGCTGGCGCGCAGCACCGGTCACGCGGCGTTCGATCCCGAACCGATGACGACGAACGACCTGGCCGCGCAGCGTGCGCGGGCCAGTGGCGAAGTCGACGACACACTGGCAATGCTGCGCGCCCAGGTGCACCGGCTGCCTGAAGCGGCGCAGGCGATGGCCCATGAACTGATGGCCTTGCAGCCCGTATTGCGCGAGCGTCTCAGCGCCGAACGAGTCGTACCCGAGGGCAGCCTCAAGACCCGTTTGCATGGCGACTTCCACCTGGGTCAGGTGCTGGTGTGCGGGCATGACTTCACCATCATCGACTTCGAAGGCGAACCGGCGCGCAGTTTCGCGCAGCGGCGCGCCAAGGGTTCGCCGTTGCGCGACGTGGCCGGCATGTTGCGCTCGTTCAGTTATGCACGCTGGTCCGCGTTGCGTCGCATCAACGCCGAACCGCAGCGCGAACCGCGGCTGGCCGAAGCGGCCCAACTGTGGGAACAGGCCACCCGCGCTGCGTTCCTGCAAGCCTATGGCGCGACGCGTTCGGCTGGCGGGCCGGCGCCGGCTTCCAGCGACGCACTGCTGGCGCTGTTCGAACTCGAGAAGGCGCTGTACGAGTTGCGCTACGAGATCGACAACCGAGCCGACTGGACGCCAGTGCCGCTGCGTGGCATCCTGGACCTGCTGCATTCGCAACCGGCGCGCTGACGCCGCCAACCACTCACCGACCCGCACGACAACTGATTTCCAACTGGAGGAACACGCATGGAAACCCTTGCCATTCAACTGGAGCCCGCCAGGGCCATCCTGTACCAGATCGGGGCCTTCATGCCGCGCCTGCTGATCGCGGCGCTGGTCGTGCTGGGCGGCTGGCTGATGGCCAAGATCGCCCTGGTCGCGGTGACCCGCATCCTGCGCGCAATCAACTTCAACGTGCTGACCGAGCGCGCAGGCCTGGACGGATTCCTCAAGCAAGGTGGCGTGTCACTCGACACCACGGGCATCGCCGGCCTGCTGGTGTACTGGCTGGTGATCCTGGCGGCGCTGCTGATCGCCTTCAACGGGCTGGGCCTGACCACGATCAGCGAATTGCTCGGCCGGGTGGTCTGGTTCGTGCCCAACGTGTTCGTGGCGATCCTGGTGCTGGCCTTTGGCGCGTATTTCGCACGTTTCGTCGGCGACGCGGTCACGGCCTACTGCCGCAACATCAAGCTGCAGGACGCCGCCTTCCTGGGCAAGCTGGCGCAATACGCGATCATGGTCTTCGTCGTGCTGATCGCGCTGGATCAGGTCAAGGTCGGCGGCGATATCGTGCGCGAGAGTTTCCTGGTGATCCTGGCCGGCATCGTCTTTGCCTTCGCGCTGGCGTTCGGCCTGGGCGGCAAGGACTGGGCCGCGCAGCGTATCGCGCACTGGTGGCCGAGCGATCCGGCGGCCCGCAAGCCGCACGGCGAGCGCGGCGGCGAATGACGCGCCCCGGGTTCCACGCTCGCGCCATCTGCAGCGTGCCTGCATGAGCGACGACCAGCCGATCACCGAGGTCTGGCCGGGTGTGGCCTACCCCCGGGGCGCGCATTGGGACGGGCAAGGCGTCAATTTCGCGCTGTTTTCCCAACATGCGGAGCAAGTCGAACTGTGCCTGTTTGATGGCACCGGACGGCAGGAGCGCCAGCGTATCGTGCTGCGCGAATGCACCGACCACGTCTGGCACTGCTACCTGCCGCAGCTGCGTCCCGGCCAGGCTTACGGATACCGCGTCCACGGCCCCTACAAGCCGGAGCAGGGACACCGGTTCAATCCGAACAAACTGCTGCTCGACCCCTATGCCAAGGACACGGTCGGACAACTGCGCTGGAGCGATGCCTTGTACGGCTACACCGTGGGCAGCAAACGCGAGGATCTGTCCTTCGACCGGCGCGACAGCGCCGCGATGATGCCCAAGGCGCGGGTGCTGGAGACCGCCTTCACCTGGGGCGACGACCGCGCGCCGCGTATTGCCTGGCAGGACATGGTGATCTAC
>CAZADK010000210.1:0-1123 GCA_964483855.1 uncultured Rhodoferax sp. | reverse complement strand
GATCTACGAACTGCATGTGCGCGGTTTCACGATGACCCATCCGCAGGTGCCCACGGCGCTGCGCGGCACCTATGCCGGCCTGGGTTGTGCGCCGGTGATCCACTACCTGCGCGATTTGGGCGTGACCACGGTCGAACTGCTGCCGGTGCACACCTATCCCAACGACCGGCACCTGGCCGAACAGGGGTTGCAGAACTTCTGGGGCTACAACACGCTGGGTTTCTTCGCACCCCAGCCGCGGTACAGCGCCTCGCGCAAGGTCAACGAGTTCAAGACCATGGTGCGCAGCCTGCACGCGGCCGGTATCGAGGTGATTCTGGACGTGGTCTACAACCATACCTGCGAGGGCAACCAGCTTGGCCCGACCCTGTCGCTGCGCGGTATCGACAACGCCTCCTACTACATGCTGCACGGCAATGACCGGCGTTACTACGACGACTTCACCGGCTGCGGCAACACCGTCGACCTGGAGCATCCGCGCGCCTTGCAACTGGTGATGGACTCGCTGCGTTACTGGGTGCAGGAGATGCACGTGGATGGATTCCGGTTCGACCTGGCATCGGCGCTGGCACGCGAGTCGGGCAAGGTCGAGCACCTGGGCGGCTTCTTCGACGCGATCCGGCAGGACCCGGTGCTCAACCACGTCAAACTGATCGCCGAACCCTGGGACCTGGGCCACGGCGGTTACCAGGTCGGCAACTTCCCGCCCGGCTGGGCCGAATGGAACGACCAGTATCGCGACCAGATGCGCGGCTTGTGGAAAGGCAATCACGGCCTGATCAGCGATGTCGCCCGCCGCCTGACCGGCTCCCAGGACCTGTACGGCTGGTCGGGCAAACGGCCCAACGCCAGCATCAACTTCGTCACCGCGCACGACGGATTCACGCTGCACGACCTGGTCTCGTACAACGACAAGCACAACCAGGCCAACGGCGAGGACAACCGCGACGGGAACAGCCACAACCTGTCCTGGAACTGCGGTGTCGAGGGGCCGACCGACGATGCCGACGTGCTGGCCCTGCGCGAGCGGCAAAAACGCAACCTGCTGGCCACGCTGCTGCTGTCCCAGGGCGTGCCGATGTTGCTGGCCGGCGACGAGATGGGCAACAGCCACCAGGGCAAC
>CAZADK010000209.1:0-7495 GCA_964483855.1 uncultured Rhodoferax sp. | reverse complement strand
CCCCGGAGGTCCGTGTCGATTTTGAGCGGTTTCAATCCACTCCCGGCTTTTTGGCCGGGAGAAACGGGGCTGCGCGGATCCGGATAGGCGTGCAGATGCTGTTTCAATCCACTCCCGGCTTTTTGGCCGGGAGAAACCGCGTTGTTGCAAGTGTCGACCACACAAGGACTTTTTCTGCAAGTTTCGCGAAGCCGTAATTCAAGTGACGACGCCTCAGCAGTTCCGGCATTTTTGATACGCAATATTTCGGTTTATCAATGCGTTAGCGGATCGCGAAGGTGCCAGCTATCAGCCGCTTGCTCCTGGTTCGCGTTGTATCCTTGCAATACCGTGCGGTCTCAGACTATCAGGGGGCCATCTAGGTCGACGGGGTGTTTTTTTCCATAGGCCTTGAGCTCGGTCAAACTGCGCAGGCCCAGTTTGTAAATTCGTAAGTTATCCATGTCCAGGTTAATAATGTCTAGCAGATCCCGCTCCAGCAAATAACTCTGTGCTGCGTCAACTTGGCACTCGAATAATGAAAACTGTACTCGCTGTCCGTAGTTGAGACAAACTTTGGCAACTCGGCGCAAGCGACGTCGGCCAGCCAAAGTAATTGTCGATACGTCGTAAGCAACCAACAATGTTGATTTAGCGCCCATAAGGTCAACCGCGGCTCAGGAAGGGAACATACGCGGGCATGTCGCCCCGGACGACTCTAGACATAAACCGGGCCTGAATCATGATCAGCACGGAAATTTGCAAGGTCTCTTCAAGCACCGGATGAGCGAGTGTTTCGCCTTTCCGGGTCTGGTAAGCGGCGATGACCGCGCGTCTACCGCTCTCGTTTAGCAGGACGGCCCCCGATTCACGGCGCTCAAAATCGTTCGCTGTAATCTGCCCGAGATTTATAAGCGTGACAGATAATCGGTCTGCCAAGGGTGCCCGAAACTCTTCCATAAGGTCGAGAGCAAGTGCGGGTCGGCCGGGCCGCAGGACATGGAGAAAGCCGAGTTGCGGGTCCAAGCCGACGGCCTCCAGTGCACTCACGCAATCGTTAAGCAAAAGTGCGTACACGAAGGAGAGTAAGGCGTTGATGCGGTCCATCGGTGGTCGACGCGAGCGCGTGACGAAAGCAAAGTCGACGCGCCGATCGGCACGGATGCAATTGTTCAGCGCCTGGAAATAGCTCAGCGCCGCGCTGCCTTCATGGCCGCGCATCGCATCAAGCGTATCAGCGGCGCGCAAACCGCGCAGGCTGCCGCGAAGTTGCTGTGCACAGTTGACCAGTTGCGCGCGATCGGAATCAGAACGTGCATCACGCGCAGCGCGCATGATCAACGTGCGTGAGTTGCGGAGCTTTCCGGCGAGAAGGGCTCGGGCGATTTCGGCTGCGCCAGCGGCGTTCTGCGCCAACTGGTGTTGGCTTACGCGCAGCAGGACATTGCCGCTGACGGGGCCCTCGACGCGGGCTTGAAAGCGCCCGGTGCGGCTCATCCAGACCAAGGTTCTACCGTCTTCGGCGCACTTCGCCATCAACGCCGGGCTGACGGCTGCACCGCCAAAGCAAACAATCGCACCTAATGGGTGCAAAGGAAGCTGCAGGCGCTTCTTATCTTCAATCATGACGCAGATAGTCTCGCCTTCTAGTCGCAGATAGGCGCCGGGCGTGGTCACGTACAGGGTATTGAGTGCCTGGTTCATGGCTGCTCATCCGAGAAGAGTTCCTGAGCCAGCGTTGCCGCTCGTGCTCGCGAGCGCGCCAGTTCCGGCTGACATATCGGGTTCAACGAACACTGGCCGCAGCGCTGGAGGTGTATTGTCGGATCCGGCAAACGATCTGAGTTCAGCAGTGCACGTAAGGCGTCGACCGCAGCTTCCATCTCGGCGCGAAGCGTCGCATCAATCGCAACCTCGCGGCGTCGGGCGGTTTGCGTGTGAAAAATCGCGCCACGCTGAATCACGACACCGAGCATTTCTTCCAGGCAAACGGCCTGCCCCGCAAGCTGCAGATCGTCATTGTCCCAAGCCTTGCGTTTGCCGTGTTTGCGCTCGACCGGAACAACCCTGGCGCCGTGATCGTGAAACTCGACGCTGTCGCAGCGTCCAATCAAACCAAGCCGCGCGCTCGCTACCGGCAGACCGAAGGCGGTACGAACGCCATCGCGCAAGATCGAGGCTTGGCTGTCGGCTCGGGCGTGCTCATGCGAGCCGGCGACGGTATGCTCATTCTCGACAAACTCGCGTTCAACATGAATCAGGTAGGCACGCCGCGGACAGTAGCTGAAGTGATTAAGCGCTGATATCGGGATAAGTTGGTTCTGATCGTCGTCCACAGCACGCGCCTACAAGTTCGATTCACAGCTACCAACCCCGCCGTTTCAAGGCTGCAACAGCGGAGTCTGCGCGCGCGAGTGAGTTCCAGGAGGCAAGAACCTCGCGCGCGAGTGCGGTCCTAAACGAGCTAGAGCCTTGGGGCCTTTGGCCTACCTCAGCTCAAGCATTTCGACACCTGCGGGCAGCTCCGCCTTGATAAGAACCTCGTAGTCGGTGAATACCCGCGGGCTGGTGACACCCTCGCGCAGTTTGATGTCAACGATCGCGCCGGCATCCAGCAAGGTGTGCGCCGGTGCGCAACCTAGTTGGGCCTGACGTTGACGCTGCGCCGGGTCGCTGTCGGTACCTACATGTTTGAAGACGAAAAGTTTGCGTGCCGTCATGACACCCTTGCTGGCGCTGCGATCGTGGTCGTACATATTTAGCAATGCCTCCCACAATAGCGACAGATCGGATTCACCAAAGCCCGTCTGCGCGGCGAGATGGGCACTAATAAAGCCCTTGGCGACATAGGCGCCGTAGGGGATCAGTTGTTTGCGGCCCATGGTTCGGCGCTGGTCTTCGGGGGTCGAGTCCTCCCAGGTTTGGTAATCGTCAACACCTTTCGCGCCTTTGACCTTCTCGGCGACGGCCATACGCGTGATGGAGATGTCCATCGGCAGAATCGGACTTAGCGAACGGGCAAAAGCGATCTGAACTGGTCCGCGGACCTGACCCGCGTTCGGCCCGATCGACATGACCGCGCCAAATGTCCGAACGTCGAAAAAATGCTCGCACATGAAATCGCGTGCTTTGTTGACCTGCTGTTGGTTGCCGCCGCCTTCCGGCTTGCCGCCAGTCTTCTGGTGAGCGAGCGTAATCGGCTTGTTGAGATTGGTCGCATGGGCGACAAAAATACTGTTCGGCGATACATTTCCATGGCGTTCGATCACATAATTTCGTATCCGGCGCTTCAAAGCCACGTCGGACACCAATCCGTGCATGTCTTCTGGATCAATCCGCGGAGAATTGCCGGCATCGGGGTCGCCGTTCGGATTGCCATTTTCGCAATCGAACACAAAAAGAAATTCATAACGATTCGCTAGGCTCATGATTGCGTTGCACCTTCATTGGCTGCTGTTTCGGTAGTTTTGGTCATGACAGAAGCCGATTTTCCTGCCCGGTTTGCAGCAATCTGCTGGTAATAGCCGAGCGCAAACAGGCCTTGCTGTTCCTGGGTGAGGGTCTTCGGAAGTCGATCACCCAAAGACGAAGCAATCGCGGCGATGCGCTGCTCAAACCAGTAGGCGAGTCCGGCGTCTAGCTTGGCTAGATGGTTCTGAGAGTTGGCAATCAGGCGTCCCAGCACCAGCGCCGGCGTCTGGCTGACCGCGGTGTAGTAACGCTGCACCAACCCAGCATTCACCTCTGGAATCGCAGCCTTTTGCAAGGCTGCGAGCACCGCGATCAGGCGGCCGCATTGGTACGCCGGCTCCGGGTGTTGCTCATTTAAGTACGGTTCCATCGGAATTACTCCTTGATGTCGACGCAGGAAATAGGCCTTGATCAGACCCATTCGAGCCGTGTTGAACGGATTGTCCGCAATCAGATCGGCGCGAAAGCGAGCGAGCGCGGCGGCGAGCAGCGTTCCCGGCACCGGGGCACCGCGCAGTCCACAGTGCCAAAGGGCAATCGCGACACCCGGCGTGAGGTTCTTGGGTTCGAACACCAAGCTCGCAGCCAATGCGAACAGTTTTGGGGTTCTCGACTCGCCGAGGCCATCGTTCGCAACCACCCGAAGATCGTCAAACCACTGGGCGACCATCGAGACCAGTTCGGGAAAGCTACCTTCCATGAAGGCGCGAACCATCACTCGGCCCGAAGCTCCGCTCAGGGTCAAAGCGTGGTACTGGTTTGCCGCAAGATCCGGGCGAGCGCCAGTTTCGATAGCCTTGAGCAGGTTGCGCGCTTGAGCGAGTGCGCTGAGTTCAATCTGGGTTTCACTGGAAGTGCCCTCCATCCATGCCCACGGGTCGTCAGCTTCGCTGACTGCACCGGTTTCCTTGAACCAGTACAGGACACGGCTCCCCGCCAATAGGACGCTGCGTTGTTTGATCAATTCGTTGATGCCGGCGGTGTAGGCATTGGCGATTTGCGCCGACATGGCTGCATTCGCCGACTTCTCGAGTCCAAACGAGCCAAATGCGTTCTTGTCGAAAGACGAAAACGCGTCGCCGGCCGAAAGGCCGCCCGGGAGGCCCGCAATCTTGGGGTGCGTAAGTTCAGGCGCGGTCTCCTCACCGCTCAACACGCACACCATGAGCTTCGACGGACGCTTGCCGACAGGCTGCTTTTCGCTGGTAAAGCGACGCCGCCACCAATCGATCGCTGCCGTCTGCTCCAGGAGCGGCCACCCGGAGACCCTAAATTCCACCCAGTCTGTCGGTTTGGCCTTGTCTTGAATCAGCGTCGCGCACGCCTCTTCGCGATGCGCTTCGGACCCCAAAAAGCTCGCCAGTCCGCTCAACTGGGGAAGGTCAAGTTCCTCATTGGCTTGCTTGACCAGGGCCTGGAAGGCCTGAAATCGAGCTTTGACGCTGTCCTTTATCGGCTCGCCTTTGGTCGGCAGCAAAAGCGCGTTCTGGGCCGCCTCCACCAGAAAATGCGCCTTGCCGCCCGAGTTCATGCCCGGCGTATCGGGACAGCCGCGTCGGCGCACACCGGCGCCATCCTGCCCCTGCGGTAGCGCGCCAAGGAAGCGGCCATCGTCCGCAAGTTCGATGCGCCAGCGCACGTTTCGCGTGGTGAACCCGGGCTCGCTGACGCCAATTTCCTTCTGCGCGTAATCAATGACCTGTTGCAACATCGGGTCAGCCCTCCGGCTTCAACACTTCTGGGCTTTCGTACGCCGGAACCTCGATCACGCCCTGACGCAACTGCGCGCGGTAGAGGCTGATAAACGGTGGAGCGCTGGCGTTGACCTTGGCACGGCGTAGGTCGAATACGTCGTACAGCATCAGGCCCAAGGCCTGCGAATGGTTGATCGGAACAAGGTCGGTATGTGCGGGTTCGAAATAGGCGGGGAATTCGCGGCAACCGAAATACGGCTGCTGAAAACACTGACCGCGCGCGGCGCGGCGGCTGAACATGCTATCGAATTTCTGGCTCTGGCTGGCGAACTCAGGCATGACCCTGATCTGCGCGTGCAGCCGATAGCGCACGTCCTTGAGTGCCATGGTCTGGCGCTGGGTGCGGCCGGTGGTCTCGTCGTCGCTATCGGCGACCAGGGGCTGCGGCGCCAGCGTCCCATTCATCCATTTGTTCAGTACCGCCGTCCCCGGGACTGTGCCTTTGACCTCGTTGCGCCGCAGCGCGATGTAGCGCGGCATTCTGAACAACTCGATGCGCGTGATCTGCCAGTAAAAGTACGGGCAGATGTCCGAACCGCTGCGCTGGCCCTCCCAATAGATCGAATCAAAGATTCCGCGCGCTGCCGATGGCGTAATGACAGGGTAACTGAACCTCTCGACCTTGGCTTCCGGTCGCGTGAAGCAGGCTAGGTCTCCCCAGACATCAAGACGGTGCGTGATGGCCATCGGCGGCACTCCTTGGCAGCGGGTGTTTCAGGCAATCAACAGGGACTGATCGGTCGAGAATTGCAGCCCCAAGCGTGGGTGATAGTTGATCGGCCCGCTTTGCGCCAGCGCAAAATAGGACGAATCTGGTTCATCGGTGTTTACATGCTTTTTCTTTGTCAATTTCGGCTGCAAGGGTATCAGGTAACGCCAAGCCGGATGCGTTAGCTGCCGATAGATGGCAACGCTGTAGGGCTGTGCATGCCGCAGCCAGCGCCCATCGAAGCCGTGCGCGAGGACCTCGTCGCGCAAGCTGTCCGCCTGTCCCGTGGCGTCGTCGTACGGCACCAGCACCTGCACCGTCGCAGCGTCGATCAGTCGATAGAGCTTCGCAACCGTTGGAAAGTCGCCGCGCTCGATTGCTTCTCGGAGTAGAGGGTTTGCAGACCCGGTTGCCGCCAGTTCGTACAATCGGCGGTAGTAGTCCTGATACAGCGCAGGATCACTCAGATTCAACGCGCCATTGGCTTTGAGCATCATCTCGGTAAGCGCGGCGGCTTGGCGATAGGCGGGTGTGGGGTAGCCGGCATCCTCTGGCTTGAACACGTGAAAATTCCCGAGTGCGCGCTTGCCTTCGCGGTTGCAGCGTCCAGCCGCCTGCGCCAGCGCATCGAGCGGCGCCATAGCGCGGTAGACATTGGGAAAGTCCACATCCACGCCGGCTTCTATGCATTGGGTGGCAATCAACCGGCATGGCTCACCGGAATGCAACCGACGACGAACCTCGGCGAGCACGGCCATTCGATGGCGCGGGCACAACTGGGTGGACAAATGCAAGGCAGCTTTATCGTTTGCCAACAGTTCGAGCAGTGCCTGCGCGTGGCGCTTAAGGTTAACGATGACCATTGCTTGAGGATGCTCAAGCAGACTCGCCGCGAGCTGTTCGAAATGGGTGGCGCCATCCGGCCAGTGACACTCGATACGGTTGAGCGCCGCGAACATAGCCGGCGCCGTCAAATTGATTTCGGTCGCGCTCCAGCCGCGCTTGCTTAGCCGGCGCACATTTGGATCGAGGTGCTCGAATGCGGGTTGCGTGGCGGTGGCAAATACGATGCTGGTGCCATAACCACTGGCCAGTTGCGACAGCGTCGCAAGGGTCGGCACAGCCAATGCCTGTGGCAAGGTCTGAACTTCGTCGCAAAGGATGACGCTGCGAGTCAGCCGATGCAGCTTTCGGCAGGCAGCGGGGCCGTGGTGGTGCAACGATTCCAGCAATTGCACATTGCTGGTCAGAATGATCGGGGCATCCCAGTTTTCTGCCAGCAACCGGCGTGCGCGTTCGCTGGATTCGGCGGCGTTCTGATCGTCGCCACGAGTCGGTTGATTGTCGAGTCCCGCGAGCGAATGGTGCTCAAGCACATAAGCCGATCCGAATTGCGCAAAAATCTCGCGGTAGATCGCGGCGGTCTGGTCCAAAATGCTGAGATAAGGCACTGCGAGTACGATCCGGCGTAGTCGATGACGCACTGCGTGCAGCAACGCAAAGCGCAGCATTGCCAGGGTTTTCCCCGTCCCAGTTGGTGCGGTTAGGGTAAATAACCCGACAGGCTGACCAGCCGCGGAAA